>JAZURG010000213.1:0-25182 GCA_045606145.1 Faecousia sp. | reverse complement strand
ACCATCCAAAGCCTTCCCCCGAGGGGGAAGGTGGCTGCCCGAAGGGCAGACGGATGAGGGGTATGGCAGCTTTTTGACCCCTCATCAGTCAAAAATCATAGATTTTTGACAGCTTCCCCCCAAGGGGAAGCCTTTAGGGTGCGGTGGTAGTTTGTGAGATAAACGATCGTTTACAGTACCGGGCAGTAAAAAGAGGACACCCGCAGGGGTGTCCCAGGATATTCAGATACCGTCCAGACGGTCTTTCCTGCGCTGATTTCGGATACGGCGGCGCTCTTCACCATGTGCCCAGGCAAGCCGTTCATCGTCGGTCTGCAGGACCAGCTTCGGAACCTGCACAGGCTTATCGTTTTTGTCCAAGGCCACCATCATAAAATGAGCATTGTTGATCCGGGTGCACTGGCCGCCGGGCGTTTCGACATAGGTATCGACGCAGACTTCCATGGAAGTGTTGCCTACCCAGGTCAGCTTTCCCTTGATAACTACCATATCATTCTGGTAAGCGCCCTGCAGGAAGGTCAGGTTATCCACCGAGGCGGTGGTCACATTGCACATAGAGTGCCGCTTGGCAACGATACCGGCTACCTCATCGATCCACTGCATCAAAATGCCGCCAAACAGACGGTTAGCACCGTTGAGATGGGTGGGGCGCACCAGATGAACCGTTTCCACACGGGAATCATCCACTGTTTTGGAGATCATACGCATCTTCCTCTTTTCGTGATCTTATTCGTATTATACCATCACAAAGAGGAAATGCAATATATTTTGTGAGGTAAATGATCGTTTATCTCACAAACTACCACCGCACCCAAAAGGCTTCCCCTTGGGGGGAAGCTGTCAAAAATCTATGATTTTTGACTGATGAGGGGTCAAAAACATGTCATTCCCCTCATCCGTCTGCCCTTCGGGCAGCCACCTTCCCCCGAGGGGGAAGGCTTTGGACGCTGCGCTAAACGATCATTTACCAATGCAGTAACGAACCGAGCGGCCGCGAGCCTGACCGCCGCCGGCGGCGGAAAAAGGGAAGGCGCAGCGTGTGCAGCGGTCAAAATTTCGTGAGCGGATAGCGAACAAGAAATTTTGGGTACCGCAAACGGACACGGGAAGTAACGATTAGTACCGCACTATGCACGAATTGTCAGCGGGGACTGCCCGCATAAACGATCATTTACCAAATAATAGGGGTATTGACAAAGCTACCGTATTGCTGTATTATTACTGTATTAGTACAGTTGATACACTTAATACACTTAATACGGAGGGAGTGCCTATGGTAAATTTGGATTACCGGGATGCGCGGCCGATTTATGCCCAGATCATCGACACCTACCGCAGCCAGATCGCCGCAGGGATCCTGCAAAACGGCGATAAGCTGCCCAGTGTCCGGGATTTGGCCAGCCAGTTGGCGATCAATCCCAACACCATCCAGCGGGCCTATCGGGAACTGGAAATGGCAGGCTGGATCGCCACAGTTCCGGGAAAAGGCTGCTTCGTCTGCGGTATTCCCAGCGAAGCGGCACAGGCGCAGCAGGATCTGCTGCAGCAGTTTGATAAGGTGGCGGCAGCGCTGCTGGCTTCCGGCACCACCGTGGAAGCGCTGGTCAGGCGTTTACAGCAAGGAGGAAACGGCCATGCTTGAATTAAAGAACATTACGAAAACCTTTGACAATTTTAAAGCCCTGGACGATCTGTCCATGACCGTTCCCAAGGGCGCGGTCTACGGTCTCGTTGGCCCCAACGGCGCGGGCAAATCCACTGCTATCCGTCACGCGGTGGGGGTTTACCGCCCGGACTGCGGAACTGTTACCTTCGACGGACAACCCGTGTACGAAAATCCCGATATCAAAGTTCGGATGTGTTCCATTCCCGATGATATTTTCTTCTTCCCGTCCGCTACACTGGAAGACATGCACAGCTATTACAAGGGATTGTATCCTCAGTTTGACGATGTGCTGTTTTACAAGCTTTACGAAGTGTTTCAGCTGCCTAAGAAGAGCCAGATCCGCCGCTTCTCCAAGGGTATGCAGAAACAGGCAGCCTTTCACCTAAGCATCTGCACCCGACCCGATATGCTGATTTTGGACGAGCCGGTGGACGGCTTGGATCCGGTGATGCGCCGGCAGGTGTGGAGCCTGCTTCTTTCGGATGTGGCCCAGCGGGAAACCACAGTGTTGATCTCCTCCCACAACCTTCGTGAGCTGGAAGACATCTGTGACCATGTGGGTATCATGGACCACGGCAAAATGCTGCTGGAAAGAAGCCTTGCGGATATGCAGGGCGCTACCCACAAGCTGCAGATCGTGGGTCAGGTACCCCAGGAGCTGGAAGTGCTTCATGAAAGCAGCTCCGGCCGCTTGCAGACGCTGGTTATCCGTGGCAGCGCGGAGGAGATCACCCAGCGGGTACAGGCCGCGAATCCTGCCTATTTTGACGTGCTGCCTCTTTCTTTGGAAGAGATCTTTATCTATGAGCTGGGAGGTGTAGACTATGAAGTCAAGAACATCGTTCTTTAACGCCACCATTTTTAAGAAAAACATCACCCGCTTCGCCCCCGTCTGGGCGCTGTACAGCATATTCCTGTTGATGCTTATGGTTTTGCTGGCTATCGATAACACCAGCTACCATTTCACAAACAATCTGGCAAGCAGTATCGCTCCCTTTGCTGTTGCTAATTTTGGTTACGCTCTGGTATGTGCCCAGCTTTTGTTCGGTGACCTGTACAACAGCCGCATGTGCAACGCGCTCCATGCCATGCCTCTGCGCCGTGAAGATTGGTTTGTGACAAATGTGGTGACGGGATTGGCCTTTTCTCTGGTTCCCAATACCGTGTATGCGGTAATCTGCATTCCCTTGACCGGGGAACTGATGGCAGTGCCTTTTCTGTGGCTGGCTGCCGTGACATTGCAGTATCTGTTCTTCTTCGGCACGGCGGTGCTGGCTTCCTACTGCGTGGGCAACCGCTTTGCCATGGGCCTTGTGTATCTTATCATCAACGGTTTTTCTCTCATTGCCTACTGGCTGGTGGAGACTTTGTACGTACCGCTGATGTACGGTGTGATCATCCGGGAGGATTTCTTTTATACATTGTCCCCTGTCGTGAACATGGTTACGGACAAATCCTATGTGGAGGTAGAGAAGCAAGGCGCGTACGCGTTTGCCCGGTGGTACATCGGAGAAGGCTGGGGTTATCTGGGAATCTGCGCCGGCATCGGTGTAGTGTTAATGGCACTGGGACTTCTGATCTACCGGAAGCGGAATCTGGAGTGCGCCGGAGATTTTGTGACCATCCGGTGGCTGTCGCCTGTGTTCCTGCTGCTGTATACCCTGTGCGGCGGTGCCTGCTGCAACGCTTTCTTTACCCTGTTTATTGGTGATGAAAGCTATTTCTTCCTGCTCCTTGGCTTTGCCATCGGCTTCTTTACAGGCCGGATGCTGCTGGATCGGACGGTGCGGGTGTTCCGCAAGAGAACGTTTTTACTCTTCGGTGGTTTTTTGCTGGCATTCAGTTTGAGCTTTCTGGCCGTCCGGGTGGATCTGCTGGGTATTACCCGCTGGATGCCCAAAATCAACCGGATCCAGAGTGTATCCATTACCACCGGCGGCGGTACCTATTACAACGGGCGCAGCGACTTCCTTACACTGACCGATAAGACGCAGATAGAGGATGTGCTGACTATCCACCGGTACGGTATTGAAAACCGGTTGGAGGGCAGCGACGGAGAACCGGATGTGCGGGTGAACATTATCTACCGTATGAAGGACGGTTCCGAGCGAAAGCGGGAATATTACATCAACCACGAAACCGATGCCGGAAAACTCCTGAAGACATACATGAGCAGCCCCGAAGCGGTGTTGGGAGAATTCTATACTGAAGGCTGGTTACCTGAATGGATAGAGGTTCCGGAGGCAGAGCTTGTGATCAAAGACAGTAATGAAATGCAGGGCCTGTTCGACGCGATGGTTGCCGATGCCCTGGAAGGAAATATGGCACAGGATTGGAATTATACAAATCATGCCGATTACCTGTTTTGGATCGAATTACGGTATGAAATACCCAATGATATGATCATATACCGTTCTGTTAAGGTCAGCAGCGATGCCCGGCATGTAGTGGATTGGCTGGCACAGCATGAGATCTACGCGGAGAACTGGGAAAAATTTGTGATGCCAACAATTGAAGAAAAGTAACAGAAGCCGCCGCAGGAATTTCCTGCGTCGGCTTCCTTTACTTTTCTCTGTGGATATGTTACTATAGTAATGTATGTACACAAAAAATGTACTAAGTGCTAAGTTTCTTTTGGGGAGGAAACAAATGAACTATGATGTAATTATTATTGGTGCGGGCCCCGGTGGTATCTTCGCGGCCTACGAACTGATGCAGGCAAAGCCTGACTTGAAAGTGGCAGTTTTCGAAGCCGGGCATGCGCTAAGCAAGCGTCGCTGTCCCATTGATGGAGAAAAGATCAAAACTTGTGTTGGCTGTAAGAGCTGCTCCATTATGAGCGGTTTCGGTGGAGCCGGTGCGTTCTCCGATGGTAAGTACAACATCACCAATGACTTTGGTGGAACACTCTATGAATATATTGGTAAAAAGCAGGCTCTGGATCTGATGCACTATGTGGATGAAATCAACATGCGCTACGGTGGTGCCGGCTGCAAGTTGTACACCACAGCAGGTACCAGATTCAAGACCCTCTGTATCCAAAACGATCTGCATTTGCTGGATGCTTCGGTTCGCCATTTGGGAACAGATATCAACTACATCGTTTTGAAAAATATCTATGCATATTTGCAGGATAAGGTGGAGTTCTTCTTTGACACACCGGTTGAATCAGTAAAGATCGTTGCCGGTGGTTATTCTGTGGTGTGTAAGAATGCTGCATACACCTGTGAAAAGTGTATTGTTTCTGTGGGTAGAAGCGGCAGTAAGTGGATGGAGAAGATTTGTAAAGATCTGGATATTCCAACCCAATCCAACCGTGTGGATATCGGTGTCCGTGTTGAATTGCCTGCAACTGTTTTTGCCCATTTGACCGATGAACTGTACGAAAGCAAAATTGTTTATCGTACAGAAACCTATGGTGACAAGGTCCGTACTTTCTGCATGAACCCCAAGGGCGCAGTGGTCAACGAGAATACAAACGGCATCATCACCGTTAACGGTCACAGCTATGAAGATCCTGCCAAGCAGACAGAGAATACAAACTTTGCGTTACTGGTATCCAAGCATTTCTCGGAACCTTTCAAGGATTCCAATGGTTACGGCGAATCTATCGCAAAACTCAGCAACATGTTGGGCGGCGGTGTTATCGTCCAGCGGTTTGGCGATCTGATCCGCGGACGCCGCTCCACGCCCAAGCGTATGGAGGATGCCTTCATCACACCCACACTGCAGGCTACTCCCGGTGATTTGAGTCTGGTTCTGCCAAAGCGAATCCTGGATGGCATCATTGAGATGATCTACGCACTGGATAAGGTCGCACCCGGCACTGCTAACGACGATACCTTGCTGTATGGTGTGGAAGTTAAATTCTATAATATGGAGGTCAAAGTCAACGAACGGCTGGAGACCTGCTATCCCGGCCTCTATATCATTGGTGATGGCAGCGGTATTACCCACTCGCTATCCCACGCGTCCGCAAGCGGCGTTCATGTCGCAAGGAATATCGCGAAATAAATCTTGCATAGGGGAGAGTAGACAGATATGAATTTTTTAGAAGAGAGAATCGTAAAAGACGGTATCGTCAAGTCCGGTAATGTTCTGAAGGTAGACAGTTTTTTGAACCATCAAATGGATATTGCTCTGATGGAGGAGATCGGCCGGGAATTCAAGCGGCGTTTTGGTGATAAGACCATTACTAAGGTATTGACTATCGAAGCTTCCGGCATTGGTATTGCTGCGTTTGTTGCCAAGGAATTTGGTGTTCCCATGGTGTTTGCCAAGAAGTCCAAGTCCATCAATATCGATGGCGATATGTTTGTTACAGAAGTAGAATCTTTCACCCACAAGAATAAAAATCAGGTGATCGTGTCCAAACGATTCCTGCATGAGGGTGAACATGTTCTGATCATCGATGATTTTCTGGCCAACGGCTGTGCGTTGCAGGGCCTGATTTCTATCGCGGAGTCTGCCGGTGCGATCGTGGAAGGCTGCGGTATTGTCATTGAGAAGGGCTTCCAGTACGGTGGCCGTGCAATCCGCAATATGGGTTATCGTGTAGAATCCCTGGCAATCGTGGATGCAATGGATGCGGAAACCGGTTCTATTACTTTCCGTGATCAAGAGAGCAAGTAAATCGCAAAAAAACTGCCGCCCTATGCGTACATAGGCAAACAGAAAGCACCTCCGATTCTCCACTTTGGGAGAATCGGAGGTGCTTGTGCTTTGTGGAAAGCCTTATTATGTGTCGGCGTTTTCAAAAGCTTTCAGCTCCGGGTGGCAGGATTCGTACTTTTTCCGATCCCGCTTTGCCAGAATGAACAACAGGCTCATGAGTCCCAAGTTGGCAACGCCAATAGCGGCAACAGTCAAAAAAATGGGTTTATAGGAACCAATGTGGTCGTAGATCGTATTCACTACAGGCAAAATGGTCATGGATCCGGCGGGGATCAGTGCCATGAAAATACCCACGACAGAACCCTGCGGGTGATAGCCGAATAACGCCGAAGACAGCAGCGGTACCGGTACAGAAACGATAGTCAGACCAATGGAGAAGATCAGCACAGCGGCGATCGCGATGGCGTAACCGTCCACAAAGGTCAAAAGAATGAGACCCAGAATGCTGCAGACGATACACAGAGCGGTGGTAGCCTTGATGCCGATATGGTCGCTGAGCAGGCCGCACAGCAGCTTGGCCACAGCCAGAGCAAACAAAAGGATGCTTTGCACGGAAGCTGCTTGCGTTGCGGTCATACCGCTGTCCTGCAGATGGGGGACCAGTACCAGATAGGCAGCATACACGCAGATGCTGGAAAGAAAGACCACAACGGCCATCAAATAGAAGGTAGGCTTCCGGAATACATCCTTCGGCTCATAACCGAACCAGTGATCTTTGGATTCTTTTTTTGCCTTTTTGCCGTGATGGTTACTGCTTCCGTAAGGGAGCAGACCTATGTTTGCGGGGCGATCCCGAACCAGCAGGAAAATAAGAATTGCGGCAACAGCAACCAAAAGAGCGCACAGGTAGCTGCTGCTGCGCCAGCCAGTGTCTTCAATGCTTTGGGAGAGAATCATGCTGAAGAGGCTTCCTCCCAAGCCGGTGGCGGCTGTGATCAGGCCAAGCACCAGGCCCTGATGGGTATGAAACCAAATATTTACCATTCGGGATGCGGCGGCGATGCCGCAAAAGCCGTCTGCCATACCCATGATGCCGTATGCCAGTCCCAGCACCCAAAGGTTTTGTCCGCTGCCAAGCAGGACATAGGAACCGGTGATCACCGCCAATGCCAGCGCGGCAAGCTTTCGGTAGCCGAATCTTGTAAACAGGATACCGGAAAACAGCGTGGAAAGGAAGCTGAGAAGGTTGCGGGTACTGGTTGCCAGAGAAAAGCTTCCCCGGGAGATGTCCAGCTCTGTTGTAATGGGGATGGTGCAAAGGTTATTAAAGACATTGGAAATGCCCAAACAGATACCCAGCTCCAACAGTATTACGGCAGCCACGATCCAGTGATAATTCTTTTTGATTAGATTCATGTTTCTTTCTCCCGGGAGAGCTCTCCCTTATCCAAAGAAATGACACAAAAAGTCCATACAAAGCGCGCTGCCACAGGGCAGGCTGGAAAGCTGTAGGGTCTCGGTTCTGGTATGGGCACCGGAGGCCACCACCAGACCAAGGCAAACGGCAGGAATTCCCACGGACAGAGGAATATTGCAATCGGTAGAGCCGGATGAGAAGACGGGTTCCATACCGGTGACCCGGCGGATGGAATCAGTGGAAAGGGCGATCAGCGCAGCATGGGCATCGGGATCCACATCACCGGTACAGGGCCGGTCACCCACCAACTCAACCTCCACTTGAACACCGGTTGCCCGGTAGGCATCTACCACCTTGCGGAACATATCTTCCATTTTGGCAAGGCAGTTTCGGTTGTCGGAGCGGTACTCGTAGAGCATTTCCGCTTCCTGGGCGATGGTGTTGACAGAGGTGCCGCCGGTGACGGTGCCTACGTTGTAGGTGGTCTTGCTGCCGTCCTCC
Organism: Faecousia sp.; assembly: GCA_045606145.1. GTDB lineage: Bacteria > Bacillota > Clostridia > Oscillospirales > Oscillospiraceae > Faecousia. Next base: position 16,984 of record JAZURG010000213.1, on the reverse strand, counting down.
TGCGGGACCTTAACGCTGTAAAGGGTGCCAATCATGGAAGACAGCACCGCGATGGCGTTGCGGTTGCCGAACGCGCCGAAGGAATGACCGCCTTCGGTCTTCACATTGACCCGGTAGCGGTGAGAGCCTACCGCTCTGCTGGTGATCTTGTCCAGACGGAAACCGTCAAAGGACACAAGTGCATCCATACGCTCACCAAAGGCTTTGACAATGGCCCGGCAGCCCTTGAGATTGCCCAAGCCTTCCTCGCAGGAGTTGGCGACAAATAGGATACCCGTTTTGGGAGCGATATCCTTTTGCAGGAAGTACCGGGCGCAGATCATCATGACCGCCAGATTGGCTGTGTCGTCACCAACGGCGGGACACTGGAAGGTGTCTTCTGTTTCCACAAAGGGCATCGGCTCCATGTCGGGAAATACCGTATCAGTATGGGCCATGAATACCACGACGTGTTTATCATCGGTCACGTGGTGGGGGCAGATGACGTTCAGCGCTTCATCGATATAGACATTTTTGCCGCCGTTTGCCTCGAACCATGTCTTGCAGAAGGCAGCCCGCTTTTCCTCGTGATGGGAGGGAGCGGGAATGGCACACAGATCCCGGATCAGCTGCTTCAGCTCCTCCTGACAGCTATCCAGATATGCGTTCATATCCTCTGTAATCATAATGCTTTCCCCTTACAGCTTTACGACACCAAAGCCGTTTTTGTCAATGTAAGCATCCAGAATCCGGGCGGCGACCATGACCATACGGCTACAGGGACGCTGCTTATAGAATTCTTCGGTGCGGGGTGTAGGATTGGGATCGGTGGGGGGATTTTTTAAAATCTCACGGCAGACGATGCTGCCGACCTCTTCCCGGAAATGGCCCGCCAGCGCCTGCACCAATGTGTAGTGGGCCTTTTTGGCAGTGTCATCACCGTTGGCATCGTAGCCATACAGGATACCGGCTACCATCAGCATTCCACTGACAGCGCCGCAGACCTCCCGCATACGGCCCATACCGCCGCCGAAGGAGGAGGCCATCCGGGCAGAAAAATCCTTGTCCAGACCGGTGACATCACTGAAAGCAACGGTGATGGCTTGGGCACAGTTATAGCCGTCCAGGAACAACTGAGCAGCTTGCATTTCATGATCCATAAAGCATACCTCCATTTTTGCTATCGTACCACAGTGCTCTCCAAATGGCAACCAAAAATGGCAGAAACAGAAAAACTTTCGGAGAAAGCAGGTGTTGTAAAGGCGCGTTTAGCGGGCATGGCCCGCGGCAAATTCGCACCAAGACTTCTACTTGTCGTTACTGCCTGGCCTTGCCCGGTATCGCTTCTGCTGCGGAAAATGATCGTTTAGCGCACCAACTATCGATGGTGCTTGTAGGGGCGGCTAATAGCCGCCCGCACGGGCGACCAATGGTCGCCCCTACGAATTCTACCGAAAATTGCCGCAAGAACGATACCGAGCGGGTTAGGGAAGTAGCGAAAAGTACTGCCCCATGCACGAATTGGCCGCGGGCACTGCCCGCATAAACGATCATTTATGTGAGCAAGGAATGGTTTTTTCTCTTGATTCTTCTGGGAAACTGTAGTAGAATCTACCGTATATATACAAATGTACATCCTTTAGGGAGGTTTTGGTATGCGTGTGGTGATCAAAGTCGGTACTTCTACCCTGGCTCACGCGGGCGGGCGGCTGAATATCCGCCGGGTGGAGCTGCTGTGCAAGGTACTCAGTGATATTAAAAACGCGGGACATCAGGTGGTGCTGGTATCCTCCGGTGCCATCGGCATGGGTGTCGGCAAGCTGGGTCTGCCCGGACGGCCACAGGATATGCCCGGCAAGCAGGCAGCGGCGGCGGTAGGCCAGTGCGAGCTGATGTATACATACGATAAGCTGTTTGCCCAGTACAGCCATTCCGTAGCTCAGATTTTGCTGACAGCGGAGGATATTTACGATCCCCGGCGCAGCATCCATGTTCACGATACCCTGACCCGGCTGCTGGAGTGGAATGTGCTGCCGGTCATCAATGAAAATGACGCGGTGGCCACCGACGAGATCGGCATCCAGACCACCATCGGCGAGAACGACAGCCTGTCGGCCATTGTGGCGAAGCTGGTGGACGCGGATCTGCTGGTGCTGCTTTCCGATATCGAGGGCCTTTACACCGCTGACCCCAAGAAGCATCCGGAAGCGGAGCTGATCCCCATGGTAAAGGATATCACACCGGATATTCTGGCACTGGCCGGGGGCGCGGGCTCCAGCCTGGGTACCGGCGGTATGGCCACCAAGCTGAAGGCTGCCCAGATCGCCACGGAAGCCGGGGTGGATATGGTCATCACCAACGGCGAGTATCCGGAAAAGCTTTATGACCTGTTCGACGGCAAGGCCGTAGGAACCAGATTTGTTGGAAAGGGTGTGACCGTATGACCACAAGAGAGATTTTATTGGCGGCAAAGGCCGCTGCCCCTGTGCTGGCGGCAGCGGATACGGAAACGAAAAACAAGGCGCTGCTGGCCATGGCCGATGCCCTGGAAGCGGACAGCGCTGCTATTCTGGCGGCCAACGCGCTGGATATGGAAGCGGCCAGGGGCCACATCCAGCCGGTGATGCTGGACCGGCTGGCACTGAATGAAAGCCGGATCGCCGGTATGGCCGATGGCATCCGGCAGGTAGTGCGGCTGCCCGACCCTGTGGGACGGGTACGCAGCCGTGTGGAGCGGCCCAACGGCATGGTCATCGACAAGGTGGGTGTGCCTATGGGCGTGGTGGCTATCATTTACGAAAGCCGGCCCAATGTGACCTCCGACGCGGCGGCGCTGGCGCTCAAGTCCGGCAACGGCTGTGTGCTGCGTGGCGGCAAGGAAGCCTTCCGCTCCTCCAATGCCATTGTCAATGCCATGCAGAAGGGGCTTTTGACCGTGGGTCTTCCCAGGGAGCTGGTGCAGCTTGTGCAGGACACCACCCGCCAAAGCGCCACGGAGCTGATGACCGCTGTGGGTCTGGTGGATCTGCTGATCCCCCGGGGCGGCGCGGGTCTGATCAAGGCCGTTACGGAAAACGCGAAGGTGCCCTGCATCCAGACAGGTACCGGCATCTGCCACATCTATGTGGATGAAAGCGCCGACCAGGAAAAGGCCCTGAATATCATTGAAAATGCCAAGACCAGCCGTCCTTCCGTGTGCAACGCGGCGGAGGTCTGTCTGGTGCATGAAGCCATTGCGGAAGAATTTCTGCCAAAGCTGAACGAACGCATCGGCGGCAAGGTGCAGCTTCGGCTGGATGGCCGGGCGGGAAAGTACATTTCCGGCACTGCCGCGTCGGAGACGGATTTCGATACGGAATTTCTGGATTACATTCTGGCGGTTGCCATTGTGGACAGCAAGGAGCAGGCGGTGGCGCACATCGCCGCCCATTCTACGGGACACAGCGAGGCGATCATTACACAGGACGCGGCGGCTGCGGAGTTCTTTACCCGCAGAGTGGACAGCGCCGCGGTGTACGTCAACTGCTCCACCCGCTTTACCGACGGCGGCGAGTTCGGCCTTGGCTGCGAGATGGGTATTTCCACCCAGAAGCTCCATGCCAGAGGCCCCATGGGTCTGGAAGAGCTGTGCTGCTATAAGTATGTGATCCGGGGAGACGGGCAGATCCGCTGAGTGAAACCGTAGAAGCGCTTGTCATTCTGAGCGGAGCGCAGCGGAGTCGAAGAATCCGTTTTCCTAAAGAAAAAAACCTGTAATTACAGCATTTAGGGTTACGGATCCGTTTGCGGTGCCCGGCAGAAGCGTCGCCTGACGAAGCAGGCTCGCTTCTTGCCGACCGCGGCACACGCTGCGCCTTCCCTTTATCCGCCACCGGCGGCGGTCAGGCTCGCGGCCTTCGACTTCGCCTACGGCTCCGCTCAGGATGACAGAGGATTGAATAGGAGGTTATCTATGAATAATCGTGTTGGATTTATCGGCACCGGCAATATGGGCGGTGCTTTGGCAAAGGCCGCTGCCCGGGCGGTGGCAAAAGATATGCTCTTTGTGGCGGATAAGTTCGCGCCCAAAGCGGAGGAATTGGCGGCTGCGCTTGGCTGCAAGGCGGTCACAGCGGAGGAAATCGCGAAAAACTGCGGTTTTATCGTGCTGGGTGTGAAGCCTCAGATGCTGGGCGGTCTGCTGGCAGAATTGAAGCCGGTGCTGGCTGCAAGAGAAGATGCTTTCGTGTTCGTCTCCATGGCGGCAGGCGTTGCCATGGCGGACATCCAGGGCATGGTGGGGGCGGATTACCCCATCATCCGCATTATGCCCAACACACCGGTAGCGGTGGGACAGGGTATGGTGCTGTACGATCACACGGAAAATGTATCGGAGGAAGCCTTGGCTGCCTTCCGGGATTTCATGGGCTTTGCGGGGCGGCTGGACCCGCTGCCCGAGAAGCTCATTGACGCGGGCAGCGCCGTCAGCGGCTGCGGCCCGGCCTTTGCCTGCCTGTTTATGGAAGCGTTGGCCGACGGCGGTGTGGCCTGCGGCCTGCCCAGAGCCAAGGCCATGGAATACGCGGCCCAGATGCTGCTGGGTACGGCGGCGCTGGCGCTGGAAAGCGGGCAGCATCCCGGTCAGCTGAAGGACGCAGTCTGCTCTCCCGGCGGTTCTACCATTGCGGGGGTTCGGGCATTGGAGCAGGGGGGCTTCCGCGCGGCGGCCATGAACGCGGTGGAGGAAGCGTATTACCGCACTCTGGAATTGGGAAAATAACAAAACGGCCGGATCTCCGGCCGTTTTTGTTCATGAAATAAGCGTTTATCTGAGTAGGAACCTAAAGCGCATGTCATTCTGAGCGTAGCCGCGAAGCGGCGGAGTCGAAGAATCCACTCTTATGGGTACGGATCCTTCGACTCGCTGCGCTCGCTCAGGATGACACGGAAATTTGGTAGTTGGTGCGCTAAAACGATCATTTGTGGAGATAACCGCTTTTTTGGTTGTGCCGGTGAAAAATGTATGGTATAGTAGAAATATTACAGAGACAGAGGCGATGCATATGGCAAATATGAATTCCCAGCAGGGCGATCTGCGCAAGCAACTGATGCTGGAAGCGCCCATTTCCCGGGTGGTTCCCAAAATGGCCATCCCCACCATCGTGGCCTTTTTGATCACATCCATTTACTCTCTGGCGGATACCTACTTCGTCAGCTCCCTGGGCACCAATGCCACGGCGGCGGTCAGCGTCAACGCGTCATTGGACCAGCTTATTATGATGGCCGGTTCCATGCTGGCCATGGGTGCCAACAGCTACATCGCCCGGCTTCTGGGTCAGGGCAATGACAAGAAGGCAAGCCAGGTGCTGTCCACCTCCTTCTTCCTGGCGGCAGGTCTGGGCGCGCTGCTGATGATTTTCGGCAGCATCTTCATGACCCCCATGGTGCGGCTGCTGGGTGCTACCCCCACCTGTGAGGAATACGCCATCGAGTATGCTACCTATATCCTGATGGCCGCGCCTTTCATGGCCACCAGCTTCGTGATGAACCAGTGCCTCAGAAGTGAGGGCAGCGCCACATTGTCTATGATCGGCATGGGCTTCGGCGGCATCTTAAACTGTGCTCTGGATCCTATCTTCATTTTCGGCATGGACATGGGTGTGGCCGGTGCTTCTCTGGCCACGGCCATCTCCAAATTCGTCAGCTTTGTGATCCTGATCTTCCCCTACATCACCCGGCGCAGTATGCTGCACCTGTCTTTAAAGAATTTCCGCTTTAGCTGGGATATTATCTCCAACGTGGTCAGCGTCGGCTCTTCCTCGCTGTTCCGCAACGGTCTGGCGGTGATTGCCGGTATTCTGCTGAACGATCTGGCGGGCAATATCTCCGACTCCGTTCTGGCAGGCGTGGGCGTCTGCACCAAGATCATGATGTTCCCCTTCTGTATCATTCTGGGCTTCGGCAACGGCTTCCAGCCGGTGGCAGGCTTTAACTGGGGCGCAAAGCGGTACGACCGGGTCACCGAGAGCTACCGGTTCTCGTCTGTGGTTTCTCTGGTGGGCAGCGCCGTTATGGCGGTTGCCATCGCCCTGTTTGCCGACCCCATTATTGTGATCTTTGCCGGTACGGACGCGGAAATGCGCCAGATCGGCAAGCTGTGCATCTGGCTGCAGTGCGTGGCGCTGCCTATCCACGCGTGGGTGGCCATGGTCAACATGCTCTGCGTAGGACTGGGTAACGCAAAGGGCGCTATGCTGCTGGCAACGGCCCGGCAGGGAAGCTGCTTCCTGCCGATCCTCTATCCGCTGGCGCTGCTCTTTGGCGCTTACGGCATTGCGGCGGTACAGGCCGCGGCGGATGTGCTGAGTCTGGCGCTGGCGATTCCTTTGGCGATCTCCATGACAAAGAAAATCAAGCGAGCCCAGGAAGCGCAGCTGCAGGCAATTTGAATTTGTCTAACCGGTTTGCGCCGCACCAAAGCCTCCCTTGTGTAAAGGGAGGTGGCACGGCAAAGCCGTGACGGAGGGATTGTGCAGTAGATTACTGTTCTACTGTCGTATTCGGGCAAATTCTTACTGCAGTAACAATCCCTCAGTCAGCCTGTTCGGCTGACAGCTCCCTTTACACAAGGGAGCCTTGGGCGCTGCCGCGCCATGCAGACAATTTGAATTTGACGGAGGGATACCATATGGATGAAAAGAAAACAGTAAGTCTATTTGTTGTGATAATAAATTGTATTTGTGCAGTTCTCTGGAATATCAATGTGTTTGTTGATTTAGCATACGGCTTTCCAAATGTATTGCGAATTATCTGCGCAATAGTGTGGGATTTTTGCGCTGTTGTGTGGGTTCTTCGTTATCTAAAATCGAAAAAGAATAACGGATAAATTCCAATATGCCGAATAGTTAACCGCAGCACCTATGGTGGGTACTGCAGTCCTTCCCCCTTTTTATCGGCAGTAAATCAATATCCGCAAACAGGTAAAATTCCGTTAGGCAAGCCTGAATTTACCTGATTGCTTACATCATATAAATCAAGGAGGTATCCCAATGAAGAAATTTCTCTCTTTTGCACTTAGGGTTGTAGTTTTGTTTGCTGTTTCGCTGATGTGCAATTGGATATTCAGCAAACCTGAGCATATCGGTGAAACGCTTATTAGCTCTATTCTTACTGTCCTAATTTGCTCCGCTATTTTCCATTTTGTTGAAAAAGGAAGGAAGGAAAGCTGATCCAGCGGCAAATTGTCGCATGGTCAAATTCCAATATGTCGAATAGTTAACCGCAGCACAATTTGGTGCTGCGGTTGCTTATTGATGTCGTCGGCGGGATATAACCTGTAGCTCTTATTCTATTGAATATAGCTTGTCCAATTCCCATTGCTTTGGATTATTCACAATATATTCTGCAATCTCATTATAATCCTCACGGCCACGAATCACATGCTCATAAAACGAGGTTTGAAACAGCTTATCAATCGGCTGTACCTTTTTGCACTGTCTGGTTGTAAGGGATTTATACGCACAAACGATATCCATAATTGTAGGGCGGGGGCTTGCTCCCGCCGTTTCCTTCAACATTATGATCGCATGAATATGGTTGGGCATAATCACATATTGGTCAATTTTCAGTGAAGGATATCTTTGTTCCAGCAACAGCAACTACTCCTGTGCGATTTGACCGTATACGGTATATTGGTTTTCGGCGGGAGCAAGCCCCCGCCCTACAATCCGGGATAACAGGCATTGTCTGTTATGGGTGCAGATGGTAATAAAATACGCCCCGGCAAGCACCGCTTGCCGGGGCAGACTGTCAAAAAAGCGTTTTTAGAGGTTGCCTAGTGTTTACCGTACACCCGTCGTAGGGGAGGGTCTTGACCCTCCCGAAACCTAAAACATCGGGATCGGATAGCTTTATCCAGAAAAGTGTGTTTTTGTTATGCTTTTTACAGCACAATATTCGTTATTTTGCGGGAGGGTCAAGACCCTCCCCTACATTGTATGAACATCGTATGAAATTGGAAGCTTATGTTCTTTGACAGTTTGCCTCGGCAGGCTTGGCCTGCCGGGGTGTTGTATTTAGTCCTTGAACTCCCAGAGGGTCTCGCGGATGATCTCGCTGACGGTGGGATGGGGGAAGATGATCTGCCGGGCATCGGTGACCCGAAGCTGCATCTCGATCATTTCCGCCGCGCCCCAGATCATTTCACCGGTGTAGGTGCCGATCAGATGCACACCCAGAACGGTGCGGCGCTTCTTGTCGACTATGACCTTGCACAGGCCCTCCATGTCCTCGTTTTCAGCCACGAAGCGGCCGGCATAGACCATGGGCAGCTTTTTTACCTCGTAGTCAATGCCCTTTTCCCTGCACTCTTCTTCGGTTCTGCCTACGGAGGCGATCTCCGGCTGGGTGTAGATGACGGAGGGGTTGGCGGTGTAGCGCATGAAGTCCTTTTTGCCAAGAATGGTATTGACGGCAACCTCGGCCTCCCGGTAGGCGGTGTGAGCCAGCATGTGGTGGCCGTTGACATCGCCGATGGCATAGACGCCGGGCACATTGGTGCGGCCCATGGAATCGGTGGTGATACCGGCACGGTCACAGGCAACACCGATGTTTTCCAGGCCCAGGTTCTGGAAATTGGCACGGCGGCCGATGGACAGCAGAACTTTATCGGCGGCAACGGCGATCTTTTCGCCCTTGGGGGACTCAGCCCAGACTGTACCCGGTTCCACCGACAGGCACTTATGGCTCAGCAGGAAGGTGATGCCCTTCTTTTCCAGCTCCTTTTGCAAAAGACTGCTGATCTCCAGATCGGTAGGGCCGGCGATATGGTCCAGCATCTCAATGACGGTGACCTTGGAGCCGACGGCCGCGTAGTAGGCGGCCATTTCCAGACCGATGACACCGCCGCCGATGACGGCGAATTTTTCGGGAATTTGGGTCAGCTCCAGCACTTCCCGGTTGGTCAGCACGAAGCTGCCCAAATTCTCCTGAACACCCGGGATGGGAGGCACAGCGGCGGAAGAGCCGGTGGCGATGATCAGATTTTTGGCGGTGTGGCCGTTGACAGAAAAACCTTCGGCGGTTTTGCCTTCGATTTTGGCTTCCTCCATGAAAACGGTGACACCCGCGCCCTTCAGCTTGGCACGGACACCGGAGACTAAAGTGCGCACTACCTTGCGCTTGCGGGCGATGACCGCGTTCTGGTCGATGGAAACATCCTTGCAGGTGATGCCGAAGGCGGCACTGTGGAGGGCATGCTCGTAGTGCTTGGCAGAGTTCAGCAGAGCCTTGGAGGGGATGCAGCCTTCGTTCAGGCAGACACCGCCCAGAGAATTCTTTTCAAAAAGCGCCGTTTTGAGGCCTGCGTGGGCAGCACGCTCCGCGGCCAGATAGCCGCCGGGACCGCCGCCGATGACGATGAGGTCGAAAACAGTGTTCATTTATATACTCCTTTTACGATTTTGGCGCAAATGGCACCGGATTGCTTGTGCTTGCATGATAACAGATAGAAGCGCCAAGTGCAAGCAAAAATTATCGGCGGGAGAAAAAAGATCGTTTGGCGCATGACCTATCGATAGAAATCGTAGGGCGGGGCCTTGGTCCCGCCGCGGGCAGTGCGTTTTTTCGGCGGGACCAAGGCCCCGCCCTACGAATTCTATCGAAAATTGCCGCAAGGACGATACCGGGCGGCCGCGAGCCTGACCGCATAAACGATTATTTAGAAAAGCAAAGGGGCGGTAAGAGATTAAGTTTTTCTTAATTTTGCACTTTTCTTTTGGGCAGTTTTCCTGTATAATGATACCATCTTTATTTTGCGAATATCGGGAGAACACAATGGCAGAAAAAAAGCAGAAGAAAAAATGGCTGCGGTTTCGGCATCGGGTGGTCACGGAGATCGCCCGCTGGGTGCTGACACCGTACATATATCTGACCTACCGGATCCAGGTGGAAAAATTCAAGGAGCAGGGGAAGCGGAACTATCTGGTGCTTTTAAATCACCAGACTCCCTTTGACCAGTTCTTTCTGGGCATGGCCTTTCAAGGCCCTGTGTACTATGTGGCTACCGAGGATATTTTCTCTCTGGGGTGGATATCCAAGGTGATCCGCTGGATCATTGCCCCCATTCCCATCCGCAAGCAGACCACCGACATTAACGCGGTGATGAACTGCATCCGGGTGGCCCGGGAGGGCGGCACTGTCGCCATGGCCCCCGAGGGCAACCGCACCTACAGCGGCAGAACCGAGTATATGAATCCGGCGGTGGCGGGCCTTGCCAAGAAGATGAAGCTGCCCATTGCGCTGTTCCGTATTGAAGGCGGCTACGGCGCGGAGCCCCGCTGGACCGACGGACGGCGCAAAGGCCCTATGAAGGCCGGTGTTGTGCGGGTCATGGAGCCGGAGGAGTATCTGGCTATGTCCAACGAAGAACTGGTGGCGGCCATTGCCGACGGACTGTATGTGGATGAGGCAGTGGCGGACGGCCTTTATAAGTCCAATAAGCGGGCGGAGTATCTGGAGCGGGCCGTGTATGTATGCCCCTTCTGCGGCCTTGCGGCGTTTGAAAGCCACGGCAATGAGATCACCTGCAAGGCCTGCGGCAGAACCGTTGCCTACGGGGAAGATAAAACGCTGACAGGTGTGGGATTCCAGTTCCCCTTCCGGTTCGTGGCCCAGTGGTATGATTATCAGGAAGATTATGTAAACCAAATGAAGGTGACGGAATACACGGCAAAGCCGCTGTTTCGGGATGTGGCGGATGTTTCCGAAGTCATCGTCTACCAGAAAAAAGTTCCCCTGCGGAAAAACGCGCAGATCGCCCTTTACGGCGACCGGGTGGTATTGGACGAGGGACAGGAAAATGCGCTGTCCATTGCCTTTGCCGATGCCGATGCGGTGACGGTTCTGGGCCGCAACAAGCTGAATATCTACTATGACAAGCGTGTTTATCAGCTCAAGGGCGGCAAGCGGTTCAACGCACTGAAGTATGTGCATTTCTGCTACCGCTGCAAAAATATCCTGAGAGGTGAAGAAAATGATCAATTTTTGGGAATCTAGTGCCTGGGGCGCTTTTCATCTGATCGGTGTGCTGCTGGCGGCATTGCTGGCGGGCAATATGCTCAAGCGGAGCGTACCCTTCCTGCGGGTGTCGCTGATCCCTACCTCCGTGCTGGGCGGCTGTATGCTTATCGTGGTGGCGGGTATCTACAAGGCGGTTACCGGCAATATCATGTTCGATACGGAATTCTTCGGCGGCAACGGTACTGCCAATCTGGAGCTGATCACCTATCACACCCTGGCGCTTGGCTTCATTGCCTCGACCTTCAAGCCTTCGCATGGAAAGCTGACCAAGGAGCGCACCGTTGAAATTTTCAATACCGGTGTGACTACCGTGGCGACCTATCTGCTGCAGGCGGTATGCGGCTTCGCCATCTCCCTTATCGCCGCCCTGGTGGTGAAGGATTTCTTCCAGGCCGCGGGTGTTCTGCTGCCCTTTGGCTACGGCCAGGGTACCGGCCAGGCCCTGAACTACGGCGGCATCTATGAAAGCGATTTCGGTTTCGAGGGCGGCCGCAGCTTTGGTTTGACCATTGCGGCGCTGGGCTTCCTCAGCGCCAGCATCGGCGGCGTTATCCATCTGAACATCCTGCGCAGGAAGGGTCTGGTGAAGAACCAGGGCGGCGCGGAGTGCGCGATCAGCTCCGAGCAGATCCAGGCGGAGAACGAGATCCCCATGCAGGAGAGCATGGATAAGCTGACGGTGCAGATCGCGCTGATCGCTCTGGCCTACGGTGTGGCTTTTGTGCTGATGACACTGCTTGGCAACCTGCTGCCGGGGATGAAGTCCGTGATCTTCGGCTTCAACTTCCTGCTGGGCGTTATCGCCGCCACTGTCGTGAAGCTGGTGGTGAACTTCCTGCACAGGAAGAACATCATTCACCGGCAGTACATCAACGATTTCCTCATGACCCGTACCAGCAATTTCTTCTTCGACATCATGGTGGTGGCGGGTATTGCCGCCATCCGGCTCAGCGCGCTGGAAAACTACTGGGGCATTATTCTGATCATGGGCGTTGTGGGTCTGGTGATCACCTATGCCTATAACCTGTTCGTGGCAAAGAAGCTGTTCCCCAAGTATCCCCAGGAGCAGTTCCTTATGATGTACGGCATGCTGACCGGCACCGCCAGCACCGGCACCATTTTGCTGCGTGAGATCGACGGCGAGTTCAAGACCCCCGCTGCCGACAATATGGTCTACCAGAACTTCCCGGCCATCGTCTTCGGCTTCCCGCTGATGCTGCTGGCGACGCTGGCACCGGTGAAGCCCATTCTGACCTTTATCATTTTGCTTGCGTTCTTCATTGTGATGAATGTGATATTGTTCAGAAGCGTGATCTTCAAAAAGCGGAAAACCAAGGAAACGGTATAAAGCAAAGCCTGCTGCAGCACGCAGCAGGCTTTTGATTTTCCGTGGGGTGAAGCGTAATTAGGAATTAGAAATGAGGAATTAGGAATTAAGGATTTATCCTGCAAGACAGTGCAATTCCTAACGCCTAATTCCTAAATCCTAATTTGGCCCTTAGGCCGTTAAACGATTCTTGCGCCGTCGAAGTCGATGTGCAGGGGGAGCATTTCCCAGTGGGCCTTGGTGACGGAGGGCAGCTTCTGGGCAAGCTTTTCTTCCAGACCTTCGTTGCGGGTGATGCACAGCAGAGTAGGACCGGCGCCGGACAGGCAGAAGGCCGCGCCGGTGGTGCGGACAAGTGCTTCGATCTGGTCGTAGTCTTGAATCAGGCTGCGGCGGTAGTTCTGGTGGAGCTTGTCCTGCATGGCGGTGCGCAGCAGGTTTTCGTTGCCCAGCTCCAGCGCTTTCAGCACCATGGCACCGTGGGAGATGTTATAAATGGCATCGGCACGGGAGACCTCCTTGGGCAGTACCGCTCTGGCCTTGGGGGTGGAGAGGGTGAAGTCCGGCACCAGGGCCAGAAATTCCCAATCCGGGTGCAGGGGGAAATTGACGGTGACCGGCAGGCCGTTATCCACCATGGAGGCGGTAAGGCCGCCGTAGAAGGCGGGAGCCAGATTGTCCGGGTGGCCTTCCATGGCATTGGTGATGTTTAAAAGACCTTGGGTGGACAGCTTGTTGCCCCGCAGCACGTTGGCGCCCATGGCACCGGCTACCAGCAGCGCGGCAGAGGAGCCGAGACCCCGGCAAATGGGGATCTGGCTTTCAATATGGATCTTCACACCCCGGATCTCCTCGCTGAGAGAGGCCAGCACGGCGCAGTAGGAGGTGTAGGCCATGTTGTCGGGGCCTGCGAATTCCTCGTCGCAGCCGGTGATCTCCAGACCGAAGTCGGTTTCCTCAAAGGTCACATCGGTGTAAAGGTTCAACGCGCAGCCAAAGGCATCGAAGCCGGGACCTAAGTTGGCGGTGGTGGCCGGCACCCGGATGGTTACTTTGTTCATGGGAAGTTCCTCTCTTTCGTTGATACGCCCCCCAAGGCTTCCCCTTGGGGGGAAGCTGTCAGCGAAGCTGACTGATGAGGGGATTATTCGGATAAATGATTTAGGATATCTTCGCACACTCCGGAAAACCGCTGATTCACTTCCCGGTTGGAATAACGCAGTACGGTGAGTCCTAAAGATTGTGAATAAGTATCTCTTTCGGTATCGGTGGTGACACCGTGCTCTTCAAAGTGCTGCGATCCGTCCAGCTCGATTACAAGCTTGGCAGATGCACAATAGAAATCGACAATGTATTTTCCAATGACTTTTTGGCGGTTCACAGTTACCGGGAGTGTTTTCAAGAAGTCGTACCATAGGTGGCGCTCTTCTTTTGTCATATTTTTGCGGAGGGCTTTTGCATTTCCTGTCAGTTTTGGATTGTAGGTTTTCAATGTTTTCACCTCATCCGTCAAAAATCAGAGATTTTTGCCACCTTCCCCTCAAGGGGAAGGCTGATTGCACTTCATCCGTCAAAAATCAGAGATTTTTGCCACCTTCCCCTCAAGGGGAAGGCTGATTGCACCTCATCCGTCAAAAATCAGAGATTTTTGCCACCTTCCCCTCAAGGGGAAGGCTTTGGGGTGTCAAAAGATCAGGGACTGGACATAGGTAAGCATGGTGGATTTGTCGATCACGCCGGTGTGCAGCTCCTGCTTTTGTTTCAGGCCACGAAGGTTCCGGGGCATGGGGACGGAAGTGATGGCTTCCAGCGTTTCCTGCTGGGCGAATTCATCGCCGGCGGTGTCGCCGCCAATGGCGGAAAGCACCGCGGCGGGGAACTTATAGGCAGAGGCGGTACTCAGCACGACCATGGGGCGGGTGTCACCGGTTTGGTTTACATAATCCTCGGCAACCTGCCAGCCGGTGGCGGTGTGGGGGTCGCAGAGGTAGCGGTTTTCACTCCAGACCCTTGCAATGGCGGCCTGTGCGGTGCTATCGTCGCAGCAGCCTGCCCAGAACTGGCTCTGGATCTTCTCCAGAAGCTCCCCGCTGACGGTGTAGCTGCCTCCGGTGCTGAGCTGTGCCATGTAAGACGCAACCAAAGCGGTATCGCCGCTGAGCAGGTACAAAAGCCGCTCCAAGTTGGAGGACACCAGAATGTCCATACTGGGAGACAGGGTCTTATGGAGGTCACGGCGGCGGTCATAGGTGCCGGTGCGGATAAAGTCCGTCAGCACGTTGTTGGCGTTGGAAGCGCAGATCAGCTTGCCCACGGGCAGACCCAGAGCCCCTGCAAGATAACCTGCAAGGATATCACCGAAGTTGCCGGTGGGAACGGAGAAATTCACTTCGTCGCCCAGAACGATCTTGCCTTGGGCAAGGAGGTCGGCATAGGACTTGAAATAGTACATGATCTGGGGCACCAGACGGCCGATGTTGATGGAGTTGGCGGAGGACAACGCACCGGCGCTGACACTGCGGACCGCACTGAAGATGTTCTTCACACCGGTCTGGGCATCGTCGAAATTGCCCTTGACGGCGCAGACGGCTACGTTGCTGCCTTCCTGGGTGACCATTTGCGCCCGCTGGACAGGGCTGACACCGCCGTCGGGGTAGAACACGCAGATCTTGATGCCCTCCACATCCTTAAAGCCTTCCAGAGCGGCCTTGCCGGTATCGCCGGAGGTGGCGGTGAGGATCAGAATATCGTCTGCAAAGCCTTCCTTGGCACGGGCGGCTGTCAGAAGCTGGGGCAGCATGGAAAGCGCCACATCCTTGAACGCGGAGGTGGGGCCGTGAAACAGCTCCAGCACGGAAAAATCGCCAACGGGGACGGTGGGAGTCAGGTCCGGGGCGGAGAATTTGCCGGTATAGGCCTTGCGCACTAAGGTCTCCATGTTGGGAATATCGCCTAAAAAGGCGGATAAAATGGCGGTGGCCATGCCGTAGGCATCGGCTTTCAGACAGGCTTGCCAATCAAAGGCAGGGATGGCATCGGGCATGTACAGGCCGCCGTCGGGGGCAAGGCCCTTGATCACCGCCTGAGCGCCGGTGATGGGAGATTGTAAGCTTCGAGTTGAATGGTAGAGCATAATGAGCCTCCAGAATGACATGGAAATGAGAAATGTGTGTGATTTCGTGGCAAAATGCACAAAAATATCGGCGGTTTCGCCGCATTTACAGGGCTTTTGCCATTGTTGCAATTTGATTTTCTATATGATATACTGTTTCCGTGCAAAAAGCAAGTGTTTTCGAGGGAAATACATTTGTTTCTATATCATATACCGAAAGAAGGAAACTATATGAAGATCGGTCTTTTGGGTTTTGGCGTCGTGGGCAAGGGCCTGTACGATCTGACCAAGACAGTGGAAGGAATCAAAGTCACCAAGGTGCTGTGTCTGGAGGATATTGACCTGCCCGACGCAAAGGCGGTCCATAACATCGCGGACATCGTAAATGATCCCGAGATCGACACCGTGGTGGAGGCCATGGGCGGCCTGCATCCGGCTTATGAATTCGTCCGGGCCGCTATGGAAGCCGGTAAAAATATCGTCACCTCCAACAAGGCGCTGGTCAACGGCTTCTATGATGAGCTGATCCCCCTTGCCAAGGAAAAGGGTATCCTGTTCCGTTCCACCGCTGCGGTAGGCGGCGGCATCTGCTGGCTTTCTGAGCTGGAGCGGGCAAGAAGAGCCCAGACCATCAACAAGGTCTACGGCATCATGAACGGCACCTGCAACTACATTCTCGACAACATGACCCGGCTGGGTCTTGGCTACGGCGAGGCTCTGAAGCAGGCCCAGGCACTGGGTTATGCCGAGGCTGACCCCTCCGCCGACGTAGACGGCATCGACACCTGGAACAAGATCGTCATTTCCTCCAATGTGGCCTTCGGCATCAGCTTAGACGGCACCACAGTTCCCACCGCCGGTATCCGCAATATCAGCGCGGCCGATGTGGAGAATTTCAAGGCCCACGGTGTGGTGTGCAAGCTCATCGGTACCGGCATCTGCGACGGCGACACCGTCCGCGCCCATGTGCAGCCGACCCTGTTTGCCGCCGGCGCTCTGGAAGCTGCCGTTCCCATGAATTTCAACCTCATTACCCTGGAGGGCAGTGCCTCCGGCCGCCAGAGTCTGTACGGTCAGGGCGCAGGCCGCTACCCCACCGCATATAATGTTCTGCAGGACTGCGTGGACATTACCCTCGGTAAGGGCTTCTATGCCCCCTACGGCGGCAAGAGAAGCGCCGTCAATGACCATGAAATGCGCTTCTATGTCAATGCCAAGGATCCGTGGCTGGAAGAAAATAAGGAAGAAGCCTGGGGCGAGGCAACCGTGACAAAGCCGGTGAAGGTAAGCCAAATGCACGCATGGCTTGCTAAGAACCCCGGTACATTCATCGCCGCCTTTGCGGAATAAGAATTACTGATTAATCTTTGCTGCCACTGCGGTATGCCTCCCGGCGGGCTCCCTTTCTTGTTCCGGCAAGAAAGGGAGGAAAGAAGCCGGGTCAAGGGTGTTGCAGAGCGCAGCGAATCTTCTAATATAATGATTGCCGGTGGCAATCATACCTTAAC
>JAZURG010000212.1:0-14870 GCA_045606145.1 Faecousia sp. | reverse complement strand
TTGGCGGAGATGGAGGGATTTGAACCCCCGCACGCCTTGCGGCGCCTAGCGGATTTCGAATCCGCACCCTTCAGCCACTTGGGTACATCTCCATTTAACTCGGTCATTATATCAGCAGACCCTGAAAAAATCAAGTTATTTTCATTTTCCCGCAGGCTCACATTCTTAGGTATCGATATATTTGTTTTTTCTATATAGATTTGGAGACACGCCAAAGGTCTTTTTAAAAATCCGACTAAAATACAGCTCATCAGCAAAACCGGAATTGTGCGCGACATCCTTTATTTGCCGGTCTGTAAACTTTAGCATTTTACAGGCATTTTGCAAGCGGTATTGGTTGATTGCTTTTACCGGCGAAATTCCCTTTTCCCTTTTGTACAATATGGAAAAATAATTATAGTGGAGACCTAATTTTCCAGCCAGCATCGATACGTTAAATTCAGCATTGCTGTAGTTTTCTTCAATCAGTTTTTCTGCCAAAACCACATATCCGCTGTGAGCTCTGCTTCTGTCCACAGCTTCAGCCAGCACTGAAAACAGTTTATGCATAAGAGAAATACAATAGATGGTCGACGCAAGATCCTCCCTGTCAAAGTTCTCGAACATTTCATCAAACACCGCTTCTACATTATGATGCTCATTCAATTCAATAAACGGATGCTCTCTTGTTACACCTAAAAGAGAAAGGTATTTTTCGATCATGCTTCCGTCTGCTATAATCCACTTGATTGTCCACGGTGTGCCTTCATCACAACAGTAGAAATCATAGCTTTCCGGGAAATTCACAAAAAATCCTTTGGAAAGGGTTAAGATTTTTCCATCCTTTTTGGTCAGAGTAGCCCTGCCTTCTTTGATAAAATAAATCAGATATTTGTCTTTGTCATAAGGTCCGAACTGGTGCAAAATACTTCTGTAACGCTTTCCGCAATAATAAAGTTTAATTTCATTCTCGAATTCATGAAAGGATTTTTCTTCAAAGGGATTCATTCTATTCACCACCGCAGATTGATACTAACACAAAAAAGATAAAATGTCCATGTATTTCATAAGTTTTTCCATGGAATATAGAGAGAAAATATGTACAATTGAATTGTAACTATTACTTAACGGAGGGACTCATAATGAACAAACAGGAATTAACTGCTGCCGTAAAAAAGCTGGCATACGAGCTTGGTGCGGATATGGTTGGTATTGCACCTGTATCACGTTTTGATGGGCAGCCCCATATGCTTCATCCAAAGGCACATCTGCCTGAGGCGAAGTCGGTTATCTGCTTCGGCATCCATCACCCCGATGCCTCCGTCGAATGGTGCGGCGAGCCGAACCCCAATTACCCGGAAGCCTTTCAGATTGGCATGATTCCCAAACTGGACAGCATGTGCTACCGAATCGCAAAAATGCTGGAAAAGGAAGGATATCCCACAATTGCACAGCCCTGCACCACCTACTGGCGACACAGAAAGTATAAGGACATTCCCTACGAACATGCAGCAACCTTCAGCCACATGGCTGCTTTTGTTGCCTGCGGTCTGGGAGAATACGGTTATCACGGAATGGTACTCTCTCCAGAGTACGGTCCCCGAGAGCGTATCATTTCCATCATTACCTCGGCAGAACTGGAACCCGATCCCCTATACCAGGGGCCGGCGCTCTGCGATGGCTGCATGATGTGCGCCAAGAACTGCATTGGAATGAATTACGGCGAAGACAAGCTCAATGACCCCAAATTCATTGAATTTGAGATCGAGGGCAAAAAGTTCCGCTACCCCAACATTAACCGTTGGCGTTGCTTCTACGGTGAGCAGGCACATCTGGATACCACCCATCTTGCCGGCCTGACAGAAATGGATGAAGAAAAAATCTACAAAGCCATTGAAACCGTCCCCCGCGTAGAAAACCACGGTTACATGTGTAAGTCCTTTAAGTATTGCATGACCAAAGGAAAACGCTATTGGGACAAAAAGTATGCACCCGGTCCCCGCCGCAAGAAAGTAACATCTGACATTTCCATGGAGGAAATGCTGGGGCGCATTGAAGCAATGGCAGTCGCCAATGGTGCGGACAGGATGGCCATCGCACCCCTTTCTGATTTTACCGACCTGAAGTCTGTTATCGACGAAGGCTTCCGTACCGATCAGTTCTTTGAAGAATTCACCACAGTGATCACCTTCGGTCGTTTGATCCATAGCTATAGTACGGACATTCCCCTTGAAGACCGGAACGGACAGCATGTAGAGCGGCCCACAACGGACCGTATGACCTCCGCACTGATCGACGTTACCCGCTATCTGGATGATCTGGGGTATGAGGCAATTCAGGACTGGACCTATGTGGGCGTATCCAACTTTGACGCAGTGCGCGGATTGGATATTACCGGAATTTCAGACAAGAGCGCCAAGGCCGCCGGTTGGGAAGAAAAAGGAAAGCGCGTATACACAGCTTCCGTAATCTGCAATATCCCCTTTGAACGCCAAAACCGCATCCTGCGCGAGTGGAATGGCGGCTGCTGTCCCAAGCTTGACACCAGCAATCCTATTTTCGAGCATGTGGATATGGTCAGTGTTGGCAGCATTGATGGCATTACTTACGAGGGCATTGAAAAAGTTAAAGAAGTCTACCCTCAGTGTAAATCCATTGTTGCAATTGGCTGCACGATTCCCGAAAGGACCGTGGAACTGGCCTGCAATCAGGAAGCCGAAGATGGCGGTCCTTACGCATATATGCATTATGAAACTATGAAGGAGTGCCTGTGGGCAGGTGAAGATCTTTGCAGTACGCTGGAAAAGCAAGGCTACTATGCTGTTACCCTGCCGGATCTTACCTGCGACACTTATCTGACCATCGGCAAATTAGGACGTCACATGCCCGATCTATGTGCAAACGCACCTTTCGCTGCCGCAGCAGGATTGGGTAGTCTCGGTAAGAGTGGCATGCTGGTACGCCCCGATTGCGGACCCAGAATGCACTATGTATTCGTGTTGACCGATGCGCCGTTAGAACCCACAGTTCCTGTTACCGAAAACCTCTGCGAAGGTAGCTGTAGCGCATGTGCACAAGCCTGCCCCATGAAAGCGCTGTCTGCGGAAACATATACCAATGTTGACATTCGCGAGGGGCAAAGCTACAAGGTTATGAAGCGTGATGAAACACGTTGTATGTGGGCAAGATCTCTGGCCCTCTGCGAAGGCGCAGGCTCCGGACAACTTGGATGGACAGTGCCTAAGCTGGAAGTTCCAGAAAAAATAACTGACGAAATCATTGAAGAAGCGCTAAACGCCAAGGACAAGATTCAAACACTTTGCTATCAGTGTCCGAACTTTACGGATATTATTGTTGAAAGATGTCTGCAGGTCTGTCCCATCGGTAAAAAGCATAAAAACGGTTAAAATCTATTAGGCAAAAGGAAATGTCGCAGTAAGTTGGCTATACTTACTGCGACATTTTATTACTCATTCAGTTTGCTGGAATCAAGGCTTTTTCGCCAGTTCCATGACCTTGCCCAGATCTTTCATCATGCCGTTATAGTTCTCCCGCTTGTGTGGGCGCAGACAACCGGAGCAATCCTTAATCCCCCCCTCTGTATAGGTAAAATTACCGCCGCACTGATCTCCCAACGCATACAGCGGGCAATAGCAAAACAGGCAGCTAAAGCTTTCCGGGTCAGCATTCTTATGACAGGGAAAATACTCGCACTGCTTATGTTGAAAAAAATCGTAATTTGCCATAGGTACACGCTCCTTATATTGCAAACCTTCGGGTTTCTTGCTATAATGATTTAAACTGCTGTCCAAGGGTAAACTTCCGGCGGGTCTTTGGAAAACTCCATTTTCTCTCCGGTCACCGGATGCCGGAAGGCCAGCCGGTACGACCACAGTGCGATGGTGCAGCCGTCTTCCAGTGTGCTGTATTTCCGCTCACCCACCAGAGGATATCCCCGACTGGCAAACTGGACGCGAATCTGGTGTGTCCTGCCGGTGTGAAGCTTGATCCGCACCCGGCTCATAGCTTCAGCCGATGCCACTACCCGGTAATCCAGAACAGCCTCCTGGACACCCTTTGCCATTTCAGCAGCCACCATGGTCATGCGTCTTGCCTTATCCCGGTACAGAAGATCCCGCAAGGTTCCCTCCCTCTCCGGCAAGCCATGGACCACCGCCATGTATTCCTTATCAAACACATCCTCCCGGATCTGCCGGGAAAGCTCGGAAGCGGCTGCTTCCGTTCTGGCCAGAACCATCAAGCCGCTGACCACCTGATCCAGCCGGTGAACAGTACGCACCGATGCCTTGGCATCTCCAAGGGCCTGCCGCACCAGATCCGGCACACCACCGGGTTCATCGGTGGACACCACACCGGACGGTTTGATGCACACAACGATTGCCTCATCCGCATAAACCAATTCCATCAACACTCACCTCTTCCGTTATCCTATCAAATAAATCACTTCTTTTCAAGTATCATACTAATTCTTAATAAAACGCTTTCATCGCTCGGCGAGGATAAATTGCGCCGGAAAAGGCCGAGGACGACGGTGGGCTGTCGCCCACCTAGGAGGAGAACGAATTCCGGCGGAATTTAGACCGACGGGAATGGAATGGTTTTATTAGAATTAGTATTAGGAGGTTGCCATATGAAAATCGTAGTTTTGGAAGGCTATGCCGTCAACCCCGGCGATCTGAGTTGGGACTGGCTGGAAGCATTCGGCTCTTACACGGTCTATCCCCGGCTTGTCTGCCCGGAGGAAACCGTTGCCCGCATTGGTGATGCCGATGTGATCCTCATTAACAAAACACCCATCACCGCGGATATTCTGGATGCCTGTCCCAGTGTGAAGCTGATCTGCGTTTTGGCCACCGGCTACAATATCGTGGATTGCGATGCCGCAAGAGCAAGGAATATCCCCGTCTGCAATGTGCCGGACTACGGCACCAGCGCCGTGGCCCAGTATACCTTTGCGCTGCTTCTGGAGCTGTGCCACCGGATCGGCCATCATGACCGGCTGGTACACGAAGGCGCATGGACACGCTGCCCCGACTTCTGTTTCTGGGATACACCCCAAATGGAGCTGGCCGGCAAGACTCTGGGCATCATCGGTTTTGGCCGGATCGGGCAAGCTGTCGGCCGCATCGCAAAAGCCTTCGGCATGGAGGTTCTTGCCTATAGCCGTACAGAGTATCCCGAAGGCCGTGAGATCGGCAGCTATGTAACGCTAAGCGAGCTGCTGGCCAAATCTGACATTATTTCCCTGCACTGCCCCCTGACCCCGGAAACCACCGGCATCATCAACAAAAAAACCATATCCATGATGAAAGACGGTGCCATCGTCATTAACACCTCCCGGGGTGCCGCCATTGTGGAAAAAGATCTTGCCGACGCTCTTGACAGCGGCAAGCTGAGAGGTGCCGCTGTGGATGTGGTAACCAAAGAACCGATCCCTGCAGATTCTCCCCTGCTGACCGCTCCCAACTGCATCATCACGCCCCACATGGCATGGGCACCGAAAGAAAGCCGGCAGCGAATTATGGACTGTACCAAACGCAGTATTGAAGCTTATCTGGCAGGGAATCCAATCAATACCGTAAATTAAGCAAGAAGGATTGTTGCAAAATACAAATTTTGCAACAATCCCTTTTTTATAAAGCATTTTCGATGTGGCCGGAGTTCTTTTATTCTACGGTCACCGTCTTCAGTATTCCGTATCCTGTGCCGCCCTTGGGGGTCGTGTTGGGGTAATCGGGGTTAGGGGTCAGCTTCACGGTAGATATCAGCGCCTCTTGGTCACGACAGGGTACACCGGCAAAGGAAATATCCCGCAAATGCAGATCATCCACTGTACAGGTCAGATCCGCATCAAAGAGTTCACACCACTTACTGGGGTCGTTCTGTCCAAACGTGAAGGTAGAAGACTTCGGGCCGATCTTCACCAGTTTCACACCGGCTTCCAGCACTTTCTGCAACGGCATATCCAATGTGATCTTATCCATCGTGATATTGGTACAATCCGAACATATCTCAAAGATTGCATCGACTCTGACTTCTCCCAAACCTTTCTCTGTCAGTGCGCCTAATTCAATATTGGAAAACGCAATATTCTTCATTACACCGGCAATTTCAGATTTGTCCTTGATTTCCCGAAAATCATTGAGAAAATAGGGTTGCTGGTACATTTTGAAGCAATAGATACCCTTTACATTCTGGAAGCGGCAATCCGTAATCGGGCAGTCCACCTTGCTTCCGGTCAAAAACGTCTTCCTGCCCGGCAGCAGCCGCACTTCCCGATGGTCACACCATACGTCTTGAATATCCATATGGTCAATACCGCCGAAGCTCACCGCTGAAGTAGCCCAATCCCACGCATTGAGCGCAATCAAATCATCGCCGGTCTCACCGCTGATATTACGGATATAACCATAACTGGACGGACCATTGATATGCAATCCGTCTTTATAGTGGTTTTGGAATACAATATTCTCTAAAATAAAATGGCTGCCACCGGCCACCAGTACGCCATAAAACTCGCATTCCCGCGCAACCACATCACGGACTGTGAAGTTCTTCGCATTGGAAAACAGGAAAACGCCCAGTAACACATTCCGTGCATTAGCCGGGGCGACACCATCATACCGTTGCGTCGCAAAAGAACGCATAGCAGGATGGTCATCTGCCGGACTATAACCATATTTCGCCTGTTCCCAAATGCCACCCTCCACCAGGATATCATGGTCCTCATATTCCGTAGGAAACGGGCCAAATCTGCCATCTACCACGTGCTCGTTGCGAACCATGCAGCCACCACAGCCATCCATCATCCGCACAACTGTCTCCGGATGCACTGTCAGCCACTTTCCAGAGGTCATCACAATAGCTCTGTCCAGATAGATTGGAAACGGTAATTTCGGTATTGTTACATGATCATATTCTTTCAAAGTCTGCGCAATGACTTCCGAAGCGCAGGAATCCGGGGCAAATGCCTCCTTGTCAATCACAAACGCAGTATCACTCGCAAGGCGGGCACCCACCTGCGCCTTTTCTACCAAGACCTGCTGATCCATAACAATTTCTCCTTTTATATATATTGTTCACGCAAGGGACACAGTAGTATTATTTTCTTTGGACGGATTATATCATGCCGTTTGACGATAGTCAAACAACAAAAGGGTCTGCCGTGTTATTACACAGCAGACCCGATCTCTGGGAAAACAATTACAGGATATAGAACGCGCAGGAACCGGGAGCCAACTCCACAGTGCCGGAAACAGTCTGGCCGCACAGGCAAGGCAGTTCGTCGTTTTCGCCCAATGCCAGAGGTCTGCCATTGAGGGTCATTACACGGCTGCGCAGGCCCTTTTCACCGGCCAGCACATAGGCCGTTGCCTCTTTGGGCAGTTCGACGGTGGTTGCCTCGGTGGAGTTGTTGATCACCAGATAAGCATAGCCGTCCTGTCCATCCTTGCGGGAATGGACATACACATGGGCACCCTCCCGGATCTCTTCGCCGGAAGCATACACAGTGTGACCCATCAGACGGTTCCACAGCAGCACCGCAAAGTAGTTGGGGCGGGGTACGAAGGTGCCATGCTTCAGGTAACCATAGTCGGAAGAAGCCAGCGTGTTGTGGAAGATCACACCGTCGGTAACGGTGCAGAACTCGCCCAGCTCATTGAGGGTTCTGGGGACATCCGCATAGGTGGATGCCCAGGTATTGCCGCCGCAGCCTGCGTCACCGGACTCGGTTACCCACATCTGGCCGCCAGGCACATACTTATCACGACGGTCAACATACTGACGGGCGCAGTTCGCTGCCACAGCCAGGTACTGCTCACTGAGGCAGGCTTCGTAGGGCCAATGGCCGCCCATGGCAGCGCCGCGCTCAGAAACGCCGTTATAGTAGTGATAGCTGAATACATCCATGGGGGACTTGTAATCGCCCAGCAGTTGCTCGGTGGTGACCATTTCAAAACCCGCCGCCATACCGCCGCCGGCACCTTCCAGTGCGCCAAACAGATTGATATCGCCAACGGTACAGGGGCCAACAAACAGGCACTCGGGATAGTTCTCCCGGAGCCATGCGCCGAAGAGGTCGTGATCTCTTGCGTGATCGGCAGCAGTATATCCCTTGGGCAGGCCGGACAGGGCGATCAAATTGGGTTCGTTTGTAAACTCTGCCGCGCTGATAGGCACACCGTATTCCTTGGAGGTGCGGAACAGCAGATCTGCCTGTTCAAAAGGCATCGGCTCGTCTGCCGCATGAATACCGGGGCAGTTGGCAATGGAGACCAGCAGCTTGCCATCCACGGCCTTGACAAAGTCCAGCAGATTCAGCCACTGCTTCTTTGTCAGCACATTCTGGAACCCTTCCGGAACCTTACCCTCATATTTGTTATCGAAGTCATAGTAGGTCTTATTGGCCCAGGTACCGGAAACACGAACCCAGGCAGTACCTAAGTCCTTTGCCAGCTTGATCAGCCGGGGGTTGGTGGTATCAATGGGATCATACCACTGCTGCAGATTGCCCATGTTGGTCCAATCCACGATCTTGGGGAATTCTTCGGTACCGTCCACCTGTGCATCGGTATATGCTTTCCAGAAAGTACCGCCGGTAACCTCGGTCATCTCTACATTGTAAGAAACAAGCCGCTCATCTACACTGCGAAGGGCCTGCAGACCGCTACCTGCCAGCTTTACAAATTGTGCCATATGTAACTCTCCTTAATCATATTTTGAGATATTATCATTATACCTTCTCTCCGCCTTTTAAAGCAAGAGGACAAAACCTCCCATTTGTGACACAGACAAACAAAAAGAAATCCCGGCTTTGCGCAGAACGCACAAAGCCGGGTGAAGAATCATTTGTCATAGCCGGGGACAAGGGGTTTTGTCAGCATCAGCGATGCTACTTTTGCCATCTGCACCGGTGTTTCCTGATAACCGTCCTGGTGCCACTGCATGACCATCGAAAGGAGTCCGCAAATGGCAAAGGTCAGCGCCAGGTGCTGGCTCTTCTCGTCCTTCATCAAAAGATAGGCGGGCATCATCCGCTCATGGATTGCATGATCGGTAGCCCGTTGCACCAGCATACCGCTGAGACGATTACGCATCAGCGCTTCCAACAAATCCCGGCGTTCATACCAAAATACGAAAAACCGCTCCAGATCTCCCAGCGCTCTGCTGCCAAAGGATGCAACACGGGTATGCGGCGACTGCTCAAACTCCATCAGCGTATGATCCAACAGCGCAAACAGCGCACCGTCTTTATTTGAAAAATACCGATAGAAGGACTTTCTGGGGATATTCATTTGGTCGCATAGGTCACTGATGGAAATATCCTCATACCGCTGGGTCAGCATTGCCTTCAGAAGTCCCAGTTCCAACTGCCTCTGACGAGCTGCGGATTGTTCCGACTTGCAAAGCTTGTACATCCCATTTCTCCCCTTTTCCTACGATTATTTTCATTATAACAGGATTTGTAAAAGAATCAAGTTGTTTTGTTGATTATCCCCAAAAAACTACCTTTCTAAATTATTAAAGAGTGTCACAAAAGTGTCCTTTTGGGCCTTTGTAATATTTTGTTCATGCATTATAATGTATATGATTGACGCGGGTGTGCACTCGCATAAATTAAGGAGGAAATAAGTATGGCGAAAAAACCCGTTACCCTGGATGACAAGGGATACCGGAAGTTTGGCATTCGTGACAAACTTGCCTATGCGGCCGGTGACCTTGGCTGCAACATGAGCTTTGGTCTTAAAGGCACGGTGCAGACCTTCTGGCTCGTTTACATGTTTATGGAGACAGGTCTGTTCTCCATCCTGCTGCTTCTCGTGCAGGCATGGGATGCGATCAACGATCCCTTGATCGGTTCTCTTATCGACAATGACAGAAGAAAGTATAAGCGTGGCAAATACAAGACCTACATTCTGATTGGCGCCATTGGCCTGCTCGTAGGCGGCGCTGCAGTTTTCCTGCCCTTCCCCAATGCCAGCACCGTTGTCAAGGCAGTTCTTTTCGTTCTGGGCTACATCATTTGGGACGCAGCTTACACCATGGCTAATGTTCCCTACGGCACTATGCTCAACATTGTCACCGAAGACGCAGGTGAGAGAGCACAGCTTTCCGTGTTCCGTTCCATCGGCGGCGCTGTCGGCGGCATGTTGCCCGGCATCATTCTGCCTATGCTCATTTGGAATAAGGTTACCTTTGATCCCAAGAATCCCACCTGGTTCCTGGATAAGATTGAGATTCCCGAGGGTGCGGAGAGCGCGTTTGCTCCCGAGAACTTCCTTTCCAACCCCGTAACCGGCGAGGCTTACAAGCTCGGTGACAAGGTCCTCAGCCCCCTGACCGGTAGTCAGATTGAAGTTCTGCTGGGCGACAGAGTGTTCTGGGCAGCCCTGATCATGGGTGTTATCGGCTTCATCTTCTTCATTTATATGATCAAGAACATCACCATCCGCGGCAACGAATACGCGCAGCTCAATGACGAAGGCGAAAAGGTCAACCTGGTCAAGTCCTTCGGCACCTTTATGAAGAACCGTCCCGCTGTTGGCTGCACCATCGCTGCTATGGGTATGTTCCTGGGCATGCAATCCGCTACCACCGCTACCACCATTATGTTCGCTACCCACTTTGGTCAGGCTTCCATGTCCGGTCTTGTCCAGATGGTCGGCTTCCTGCCCATGTTTATCTTCATGCCCTTTGCTACCAAGCTCGTTAAGAAGTACGGCAAGAAGGAAGTTGCTTCCATCGGCTCCATTGCGGGCTTGATCGGCGGTGCTATCCTGTGCTGCTTCCCCCTGTGCCCCTTCAATATGCAGCTCATCGTTTACATGGTCGGCTTGATCTTCTTCGGCCTCGGCATGGGCTTCTACAACTGCGTATCCTGGGCTATGATGGGTGATGCCATCGACTATCAGGAGTGGAAATTCGGCAAGAGAGAGGAAAGCGTTGTTTACGCGCTGCACTCCTTCTTCCGTAAGCTGGCTCAGGGCGTTGGCCCCGCTGCCGTCATCGCCATCATGGGCACTCCTCTGATCGGCTATGTCTCCGCTCTGGGTACCATCGGTCAGTCTGCAGAAACCGCAAGCAGACTGTGCTGGCTGGTCGCAGGCCTGTATACCTTCAGCGCTGTTTGCCAGTTTGTAGGTGTTGCTCTGATCTACAACATCGACAAGAAGACGCTGAACAAGATGACCGAAGAACTGGCTGCCCGCAAGGAGCAGTAATCCACAGGTAATTTAAGACACATAAGCGTCCCCCGTGGAGTGGTCTCCACGGGGGAGTTATTTGCAAATTCATTAACTGCCCTATTGACAATGTATATTTACAGTTGTATAATCGCATAAACTATGGAAGGAGAGCTGACTATGTACCGTTATTGCGCCAATGTACTGAATAACAAGTCCGGTAACCCTATGCGCTGGCTAGGTCTCGGGCTTACATTGTCATACTCTTTTTAGGATCAAACCATAAAGAAGATGCAGTGCAAGCTCTAACGAAAAGTTAGGTTTGCACTGTTTTTGCATTTTGGAGGAAAGAAAAAAATGGAAACATTACACGCGCTCACCCAGTTTTACGGGAACTACGACGAAGATAACAGGCTAAACTCAAGATACGGTAAGGTGGAATACCTTACCACCTTGCGATACATAGAAAAGTATCTTCGCCCCGGCATGCGGATTCTGGAAATTGGCGCAGCCACCGGAAAATACAGCCACTATTTTGCACGGCAAGGTTACCATGTCGATGCCGTCGAGCTGATCGAACATAACATTGAGATTTTTAAGCAAAATACAACCCCTGATGAAATTATCACCATTGCCCAAGGGAATGCAAAGGACCTGATTGGCTTTGCCGATAACACATATGACATCACATTGCTGCTCGGACCTATGTACCACCTGTTTACAGATGAAGAGAAACTGCAGGCCATGTCTGAAGCTATACGGGTTACTAAGAAAGGTGGTATTATTTTTACTGCTTACTGTATGGGCGATGCTTCTATTCTATTGTACGGTTTTGTTCACAAGCAGATCCATAACATCATCGAGAAATGTATGCTTGATCCAGTCACTTTTGAAACATTCTCCAAACCGTGGGATCTCTTTGAATTGCACCGCAAGGAGGATATTGATGCTCTACGGAACCATTTTCCTGTGACACAGCTGCATTTTCTCGCAACCGACGGATATGCCAATCACATGCGGAAAACCCTTGCCGAAATGGACGAAGCCACATTCCAGCTATTCCTGCGGTATCACTTTGCCACCTGCGAGCGCGCCGACATGATTGGCTATTCCAATCATACACTGGACATTTTTAGAAAGAACTAGTGTTGTATAACGCAAGTCATTGCAAAGCACTAACCTTTATGTATGAGATTTTACTGTCTATATTTGCAGCATCAATCCAAAGTCTATTTGTACTTACTGTACCCTGAATACTCACTCTCAATGTATTCTTTCCATTCCTTTAGCAATTCAGCATAGGTTTTAGGCAACGAATCACCGTTTCCATAAATGGAATTGATGACAGCTTCTTCGCCATATTGTTTTACTAAATACTGAACGAACGAAGAACCTGCTAAATAGTTGGCATTGGGATCAGTAAAGCTGAAGTAATACACTGCAACATTCTCCAATTCACAATAATCTTTTGCCATATCTATGGGTCTATTTATATTGGCTAAATATTCGTGAATATACTTTAGTTCGGGAGTGTTAGGGGAATTATTGTAATCTTGATTCAAAAAAGGCATTCCATAGAAATCATAATAGTAAGAAAAATACCTTGCAAATCCCTCAACTTTCCAACTTGCCATCGAGGTATTCGTCGTTGTCAGCGAGTGAATGTATTCGTGCATTAAAGAATCAACATTATATAGATAAATGCGGTGAATAACAGTTTGGTAAAATGAATATTCGGATGCACTTATCGGGTTTGAGAATACAATATCTAAATCATTATTATAATTGTCAAGATTAAATAATTCTTGATACTGTTTCATCTGCTTAAGGTTTGTTTCAAAAAATGCTTTAGTATCTGCATAATTGGAGTGCAAGAAGCCGTCAGTTATCAGCGGATTTTGCTCCGCACACATATCAACCCAATCTTTTTCGATATAGAATGTGCCGTAATCAGAGTAAACCAAATAATCATATTTTTTACCGCCATATCCATATTGAACTGCCGAGGGGGTATAAGATACTCCGTTATCCTCATAGTATGCTGCAAGGGCATCTATTGATTTGGAGGAAGAAAACAAAAGCTGTTGAAATGTTTGTTCTCCGTGTTGGCTGATGTAGGATTCAACAAAATCACAGGCAATTCCTTTTGCGATAGCAACATCATTAGATGCTGCAAAATCTTCGTCAAAACACAAATAACTCAAGTCCATTATGTCGCCAACGGAAGGACTTGAAAATTTTTCGTCATAGCTGTTCCAGTTGTAGCTTTCGGCCAAATAATTAGCGTAGCCCAAGACTGTTCCGTAATGCGTCGTTTCTCCATAGGCAACCAATAACACATCAGTTATATACTCAACTGATTGCCACTCTTGGAGAGAGGAATACAGTTTGTGAGCGCTTATCAATTTGTAATCATATCTGTCTTGAGAAAAAATATAGATTTCAGGAATGGTGCTTTCAAGGGTTAGGTTTGACAACACTTTCTCCGTTGCTTCGATACACGCCTCTCGTTCTTTATCATCAATATTCGGTTCGAAAAAGTATTTAGCAAACACGGTTTCCGTTGAATCCATATTCAGTCTAAAAGCGAATTGTGCGGTTGGCTCGGAATAAGTGACATCCGTACTGACATAGTTTCTTTCGAGTGGTGTAGTTGTTTCTTGTATGCCTGGATTAACAGCACATGATGTTAGCAGTAACATCAAAGATATAATTACAATAACTAATTTATTATTCATATAATTATGTCTTCCCTTAAAATATTGTTCGATTAATTCGAGTTTTCCAGATTGATTTTACCACGAATACGATCAATTATCAATATCCACACCAAGTCGGATTTCGGCGGGAGCAAGCCCCCGCCCTACAATAAGCGAACATAGCGGCAGGGCAACGGCAGCCCACCAGATGTAAAGAAACTGGTAGTTTCCCAGAACCACAAAAATATGAAAACTGGCAGATCGTAACGACCCCCAGTTGCTTTTTCGATTTTACCGTTAAAAAACATGCAAGTGAGAAGCGATGGGAGCGCCGCCGGTGGCGGATGAAGCGAGGCCGAACCGTGTGCAGCGGTCGGCGGAAAACAAGCCTGCTTCGTCAGGCGAAGTTTTCGCCAGGCACCGCAAACGGGAACAAATGGACCCTCACTGCTTTCCCCATTAAAAAACCTCCATACAAATGGATGGAGGCTAAATATGTTCGCGTTACCTATTTTCACGGTTAGGGCAACTATCCTTTGCCGTTAAAAAACATGCCGGTGGCATGTTTTAGGCAAAGAAAAACCTCCACATTTCTGTGGAGGTTTCTTGTGTTCGCGTTACCTATTTTCACGGCCAGTCGCCCGGCAACTATCGTCGGCGTACGTGTGCTTAACTTCTGTGTTCGGGATGGGAACAGGTGGACCCACACGACAATCAACACGAACTCGTATGGACGGCTTTAACCGTCTTTTATATCAAAAGCCAAGTGGCTTCTAATAGCTTTTGAATTATAACACCGGAGCAGCCGGTTGTCAACACTTTTTCGAAAAAAAGTTGGTGACCCATACCGGATTCGAACCGATGTTAACGGCGTGAGAGGCCGCTGTCTTAACCACTTGACCAATGGGCCATGGTGCACCTTCAGGGACTCGAACCCGGGACCCACTGATTAAGAGTCAGTTGCTCTACCAACTGAGCTAAAGGTGCA
>JAZURG010000211.1:0-2765 GCA_045606145.1 Faecousia sp. | reverse complement strand
TGCCTATTTGTCGTCCCACGATTACCTGGCGCAGGTCAACACCTTTCAATCATCATCTGCACTGATCGATTGCATCGAAAAGGGTGTACTTCATGATATCTATCTTCTGGACATCTATATGCCGGGGCTGTCCGGCATGAGTGTTGCCGCAGAACTGCGCAGAAGGGATATTCAAAGTCCCATCATTTTCCTGACCACCTCAACGGATCATGCCCTTGAAGCCTTCGGCGTGGGGGCAACTCAGTATTTAGTAAAACCCTATCAGAAAAGCGGATTTTTCGAGGCCATGGACAAGACCTTTGCCACGCTCTCGACCCAACCACGCAAGTATTTGTTTTTTAAGATTGACGGCGAATACAGGAATATCCCTGCAAACAAAATCATCTACAGCGAGACCAACGCCCACTATCAGCAGGTTATTCTTGACTCTGACGAGACCGTCTCTGTCAGGATCACCTCCGGCGAATTGTTTTCTTATCTGTGCGGATACAATTGTTTTTATCAGTGCGGCAAGGCCTACATTGTTTCATTGCCCAAGATCAGTAGGATTACCGGCAATTCGGTGGTAATGTCCAACGGTCACGAGATCTTTGTTCCAAAGAGTTCCATCCCGGGTCTGAGGTCAGCCTATTTCGATTACTTCGAAAAGATCTGAGGAGGCCAATATGAATTCTTCATTTTTATTGCTGTCGGAATTTTTAACTGTGCTGTTCGCCCATATAGCGGTGGGCATCTTTGCCATGCCTTTGAAATATTCAAAGCGCGTTTCGGTCCTTGTATGGGGATGTTGGGGGCTTGTGCAGTTTGTTTTGCTGTCTGTCACATCCCGGGTAACCCTGCCATGGGGACTTACTTTCCTCATCAGCTTCTTTTCCACATACATAGGGCAGTATCTGCTTTTCTTCATCCTCTCCGAAGGCAGAGTGATTGAAAAGCTGTTCATTATGCTCACCTATTCCAACTTCTTCTGCATCTATATGGGCGCGATCACAGCGTTGATTGGCTCTTTCCCCAGCAGTCCTCCACTTGTCTCCGTCATTATGCGGTTCCTGCTTCTGGGCGCAATTGTTCTGTTCTTCCTGAAAGAGCTCTGTCCTATATATCGGGAGTCGGCCAACAAGATTAAAAAAGGCATGTGGAGCTTGATATTTGCCAACATCATCTTCCTGCTTGCCATCGTCTCTCTCTCGGTATATCCCATCAAGCTGACATCCATTACCGCTCCACAGTTTCTTCCCTTTGTGCTCCTGTCCACCGTTGTCCTTGCTGTGTACCCCGTGTTTTTCCGCAGCATTGAACACATGGCAGCGCTGGCCCATGAAAAAAGTGAACGCCTCAACGCCGATCTATTGGCTGCCCAGGTTGCTTCACAGGAGCGGGAGGTTGCCGCAGCAAAGCAAATGCGGCATGATCTGCGCCATCACAACCAGCAGATACTGGCTCTTCTGGAGGCAGAGGAGTACGCTGCTCTCAGGGAATATCTGATCGCCAGCACCGAACAGATCGACAGCAGTAAGCTGCTGCGCTTCTGTGAGAATGAAACGGTGAACAATGTCCTTCGTGTCTATGCCAAAAAGGCACAGGAGGGCAACATTAAGATGGACATTGTGGCTCTTGCAGAAAAGGATCTCCCTATTGCCTCCAACGACATTGTCACGATCCTTGCCAACATCGTGGAGAACGCCTATAACGGTGCCAGAGCGTCGAAGCAGAACGAACCGTATATTTCTGTGAGCATCAGCCGCAAGCACGGACGGTTTATCATACGATGCAAAAACGCCTGCAAAAGCTCGTTGACTTTCGAAGACGAGATGCCTGATGATCTTCGCGGCATCGGCGTAAGCAGCATTACTTCCGCTGTGAACAAGTACGGCGGAAACTGTCGATTCACTGCCAAAAACGGTGAATTTTCCTGCGTTGTTATCATCGAAATATGATCCGTTCGTTCACCGCGGGATAACGGACGATATGTGCCAGAAAGGAAAACAAATGTGCCAGTTTCCCCGCGGCAAAGCGATTGTTGATTATAATTTATCATAGAAAGGTATGGACTGCTTTTTCATAGGGACAGCCTACGAAAGACACCGCCCTTCCATTACATAAGGAGAGTGACTTATGGCTAACAAAAAACAGCAAGCATCATCCGGTTTGGATCAGTACATCAGCGCAAACCGCACGACCAATTGGATGATCCTGATCTTTGTCCTTACGCTCATCTGTATGGTCATCGTGTGGGCCTTTATCGGCACCATGAAAACCACCGTTCCCGTGACGGGCATTCAGGAAAACGGTCATTTTGTCGGATACATTATGCCAAAAGATGCCCTTTCTCTTGAGGCGGGCATGCCCATGGAATACGACGGCAACCGGGTCGGCATTCTGACTTCCCGCGGAACAACGGCGCTCAGTGCCGAAGAAATTGCCGCCGCAGTGGATAATATGTACTACCTCAATCAGCTCGACCTCCATCAATACAATCTGGAGCTCCGGGCCGATACAGACGGCAGCTGTCCCGATGGTGTTATTACACTGGATATCGTAGTTGGTGAAACAAGACCCTTTGACTTTTTCCGGTAAGAGCAGGTGATGAAGATGGCAAACAAAGTAAAGGTGCCGGTCATCATGCAGATGGAAGCCGTGGAGTGCGGAGCTGCCAGCTTGTGCATGGTGCTTGCCTACTATAAAAAATGGATGCCTTTGCCTGAAGTCCGCACCGAGATGGGTGTTTCCCGAGACGGCGTAAGTGCCCTGCACATCCTTAAGAC
>JAZURG010000210.1:0-5903 GCA_045606145.1 Faecousia sp. | reverse complement strand
CCGTCGCAATATCAAATATAAGCGGCTGAACTTGGCCGTCTACTTTGTCCATAGGGAAGAAAACAAATCGGATAATGACAGCCAAATTGATAAGTCGGAGGCCAAGCGGTCTTAGGAAGACAACAGCAAGCAGCAACTCCTTGGCTCACAGAACGACATGGCTACGATCCGACTTCCGTCGCAATATCAAATATAAGCGGCTGAACTTGGCCGTCTACTTTGTCCATAGGGAAGAAAACAAATCGGATAATGACAGCCAAATTGATATACATCAACAGCAAGACCGCTTCTCGCTTCCAATCTATGTGTTTTTGCTTGTACCATACGCCGGCCCGTATTGCCAACCAGATCAATGTAAAAACAAATTCTGAGAACAGGAACGGTATTTCAATCATATATGTACCTCTTCGAATTCAAGCGTTCTGAGTAGTCCATTCCTTTTTCAGAATGGCATACTGGTATGTATTCTCATACACGGGATTTCCCTCCGCATCGTTGACAAAGGACACGAATTCCCGGAACAGACCCTCCCGGCGCATTCCCAGCTTCTCGCACAGGTGCTGGGAGGGCAGGTTGTAGTCCTCGGTGTAGGCATAGATCCGCCGCGCGCCCTTTTCGCCGAACAGGTAGTCGAAGAAGGCCTTCGCCGCTTCATATGCGTAGCCCTTGCCGTGATAGTCCGGGTGCAGCATCCAGCAGGGACTGAAGGTATCCTTCACACAGTTTTCTGCCATATCCGGCTGGGAGCTTTCGGGATGGGCATCAATCTCACCGATGACCTTGCCGTTTTCCTTCAGCACGATGGCAAAAGTGTATTCGGCATCCTCCGCTCGCTCCATGACTGCCTTCTGGGCTTCCTCCATGGAGTGAACCTTCATGCAGGCAAAGCAGTTCACCGTAGGCTTTTCCAGATATTCAAATGCATCCGCCGCATCTTCCTCCCGGAAGGGGCGAAGAATCAGTCTGTCAGTTTCAATCATTGTTTTTCTCCCATTTTCTGTGCTACCAGCAGGAAGCGGTGGATACTGCCATCAACGGAGCCTTGTTCTTCCAGAATCTGCTGAGCATTCAACAGATTCTCCAAATGAGTGTCTACAGAGAAATCCGGGAACTCCCATTGAATGATTCGGGCAAACCACACCAGGGCACCCACATCAAAGAACCGGATGGGGCCGAAGTGTTCTTCGCCCCGCAGGATGGCAAAGCCAGCCTCCCGGAACTTCCGGGCGGTCACTTCCAGGTACTGCTCCGGGAAGGGCATCTCGGTTTCGCCGCAGAGAAGCTCCACCAACTCCCGGTCATTCTCTGCGCCCACCTGCTGGGTAATGAACAGCCCGCCGGGTTTCAGCACCCGGCAGATTTCCTCGGCATTGAAATCTCCGTGCCGGTTGATGACCATATCGAAGCTGCCATCGTCGAATGGCAGTTTTTCTTTGCCGTCACCGGGCCGGAAATCGATACCCAAAGGCAGCAAAACCTCCTTGCAAAGCGCCACATTGGGCGGGTAATTCTCCATAGCCGCCGTATTTTCATGGGGATGGTTCAGGGATAACAGGAATTCACCACCACCGGTGTCGATATCCATGATCTTCATATCAGGGCGCAGATACTGCCCAATCACCGCACGGTAATCCCATGGCAGATCATCCTGTTCGGTATAGCGCCCGTCAATGTGGGAGAAATCCCAGCCGTGGATGTGGGCAATCTTTTCTTCGGCTTTCCACGCGGAAATCAAGGTATCATGATTCATAGGAATGCTCCTGTTATTGGTTGATTGAAAAACTGTTTGGGATATTGAAATTTATCTATCGGTATCTATCAATATCGCTCTGCATGGAGAACCGTCCGCGCCCAATAAATTTAGCGGTGCAGCATTTAATAAATAAACACCTTCCGATACATCTGATAAACGAATGCCTTCAAGCAGGATAACATTGGCACCCAATAGCACAAGATGGACTGCCATTGGCGCATTTTGTGGCCCGATCGCCTGCGGCTCATTTCCAAGAAGCAGAATATTTGAAGAGGCAAATACCTTTGCTGCCTCTAATGACACTTCAACATCGCCCTTAATAAGAATTCTCTTTGCCGCTTCTGCATTCTGCTTTTTCGCTTTTTCAAGCATCTTGGCTGCATCTTTACCTGTGACGATCCCATGATGCTCCGCCACATACGCCATTCCCACAACTGCTTCTAAGCATATCTCGTCCACAGTTTTACCATCTTGAATAAAATGAAACGGTGCATCTATATGCGTGCCGTTATGTGCACACATATCAAATGCTGTCAAATTATACACTTCGCCTTTTTCCATTGATTTAAGTATCTTTTTCTCAGGTGTCGGGTCACCGGGATACACCTGACAGGCAAAGACTTCTTGTGAAATATCATAAATCTTCATTGCGAAATTCTCCACTACAAATTCTGGTTTTTCGAACAGTGTTCTGTTGATGATTGTTCTATCGGCAAATGAAAGAGCCGGATCACATTTTCCGTGGTTGCCTGCTCCACTTCATCAGCAGAGATGCCCTTCAGTTCCGCAATCTTTTTGATGACTGCCGGGAGAATCAGCGAGGTATTCCGGGCTCGGCGGAGAAGCTTAGGCTGAATCACATCCTTACAGTACGGAAGAATGAACGGCGCGTCGGTTTCGACGAGAATCCGATCCAGAGGGATGTGAAGAACCGCGTTCCACAGATCTTTCGCTCGCTCTTCCAACTGGAGCACAGAGCCGCCGATGCCGATATGGTACCCCAGCTTCAGGTACTGCTCCGCAATTTCTTTGGTGCCATAGAAGCAGTGGATCACACCGCCCAGTTTGCGGGCAGGGTGCATTCTCAGTATCCGGAGGGCATCCTCATGGGCATCCCGGACATGGAGAATCACAGGCAGTTTCAGCTTCCATGCCAGATTCAGTTGGTAGATAAACCAGATGTGCTGCTTCAACCGGTGCTGTTCCTCACGCTTGTAGTGATAGTCCAGACCGATTTCGCCAATGGCGATCACACCTGGCATATTCACATATGCATCCAGTGTATGCCGGTCTGACCACTTTTCAAAAATGGACCTGGTGGGATGGATGCCGATTGCTGGAAAGATCCGTCCCGGATACTGTGCGGCCAGCTCCAGAACCTCTTTGCAGGACTCCAGACTGACTCCCGGCTCGATTGAGTATGGGATATTAGCATCCATCAGTTCCTGGAAAAGCTGTTCCCGGTCACCCTCTTTGAGGGCATATCCGTCCTTGTTGCATGTCAAATACCGAAACGGTTTCTTGTAAGCGTTGTTGTTGTAATGTGCGTGAGAATCGACAATCATTTATCTTTCTCCTGTTGTAATTCCATCTGCGCCTTATACTTCTTACCCACGTCAATCTTCGACTGGATACTGGAGCCACGGACGATGGTTGCTGCTCCGAATTTGGCATTCAAGGCATCCTTTGCCTTATCGATTTTACGGAACTTCTCCCGACTTTCATCCTGAAACAGCGAAAACTGCATGGTCTCTTCCCGGGTGATATTGGTCATAGTGATGCCCAGTAGCCGCAGGGGTGTCGTACCGTCCCACAGCTCATCGAATAACTCCCTGCTGACCTCATAGACCTCTTTAGAAATATCCGTCGGGTTCATGAGACTTCTTTGATGGGATCGGGTTTTGAAGGTGTTATCGCGGATGGTCACTGCGATGCAGTATGCCTTTGCACCATCGCTGCGGATTCGGGCCGTGACACTGTCGGCCAGAGCCAGCAACACGGGATATGCCTGTGTTGCTTTCCTTACATCTTCCTCCAAGGTAGTGGAAATACTGTAGCCCTTGGCTTCCTCAGGCTCTGCAAGGACGGGAGAAGGATCAATTCCGTTAGCATAATCATGGATGTGCTTGCCCATCTTCATGCCAACTATCTTTTGTACCCGGGCAAGATCGGTATGGGCCAGATCCCCAATGGTCATGATCTTTGCATGGCGGAGCTTATCAGCAGTTGCTCCACCAACGGTAAACAAGTCACCCACAGGCAGGGGCCACAATTTCTTTGGAATCTCACTTAGGAACAAGGTATGCACTTTGTCAGGCTTTTCAAAGTCGCTGGCCATCTTTGCCAGCAGCTTATTATCTCCGATGCCTACATTGACTGTAAAGCCCAGCTCATTGCGAATGCGATCCTTTATAGTATGGGCCAGGGCAATGGGATCCGGATAGATACGGTGGGTTCCGCTCATGTCGAGGTAACATTCATCGATACTGGCTTTCTCTACCACAGGAGCATACTCCCGGCAGATATCCATAAACTTTCTGGAGTTTTCTTCATAGAGTCTGAAGTCTGGTTTTGCCATGAAAAGATCTGGACATTTCCGCAACGCCATGCCGATGGGCTCGCCGGTCTTGATGCCAAACTTCTTTGCGGGGATCGATTTGGCAAGAACAACGCCAGTCCGCTTCTCACGATCACCGCCAATGACGGAAGGAATCAAACGGATGTCTGGCTCTCCATTAGCAACTCTCCTGGCAGCCTCCCATGACAGAAACGCACTGTTCACGTCGACATGAAATATAAGTTTCGCCATGGTTGCCACCTCCTAAAGTTTCTACCATTATTTTAGCTGTTAGAGAAGTAAATGTAAATACGGAAGTTCTAGA
This sequence comes from Faecousia sp., assembly GCA_045606145.1. Taxonomy (GTDB): domain Bacteria; phylum Bacillota; class Clostridia; order Oscillospirales; family Oscillospiraceae; genus Faecousia. The sequence continues at coordinate 1,268 of JAZURG010000210.1, read as the reverse complement.
GAGTCGTTCGTTATAAATTCTATGTATTATTTATAACGAGCCGTAGCATATCGGCAGTAAAACGTTTCTATTGCCGATATGCTACAAAGAAAAAAAGCCGGTCGGGAGATCATACCCCCGACCGGTAAATTGTTATTCAGTGATTTCTCTCAGCAATCTTATCTTAACTTTCATTCCCGCAGCGAAAGCAGCTCGTTCATGTTCCAAACACAACACCGCAGCCGTGCTCATGATTTCATCCGCAACGACAGGATCTACATCGAGCAAGCTATGGCAGAAAACTCTGTATGCTGCATCTACTTCAGGGGCGTCATTCTTGCGACTCTCAAAATAATGATTGAAGAGGGTGTCAATGACAGACTCAGATTGCTCCTCTACAGGAATAGGATTAGGAATTCTCTCAGCCATTTTACCAATCCTCCTCATCAAAATCGTTTAGATCATCCAGCCGGTGTTCCCCGAGATCTTGTAATGCAACCTGTCGGCTGAATCGTTCCTGGGCTTCAAGTATCACTTCGGTTAATACATATGAATCTTCATCCCACTCACGTAATCCGGTCAAATACCCCTTGCGCCGCTTATCATCGAGAATAAACGGAAGCACATCATGGCGAAGGCATTCCTTGAACATGATTAAACGGCCGATTCGTCCATTGCCATCTTCAAAAGGGAAGATTCTTTCGAACTGCACATGGAAATCGAGGATATCACGCCTATCGACTTCATCCAGTCTTTCATACATATCAATTAACCGAATAAGTTTCTCGTTGATCTTGTCAGCAGGTGCTATGAAAGCTTCTTGGCGATTGGAGAGTGAGTTGCGATACTCTCCAGGAGTAACGCGCTCCATACGAGCGTCAACCGTTCCATACATCAATAGATAATGAAGTGTTTTGATAAACTTTACACATAAAGGCTTCTCCAGGTGATCAAGGACATAATCCATACACACGTAGTGGTTCATGACTTCAATCAGATCAGAAACTTTCATGGGTTCAAAACTCTCTCGGACCTTTCCCTTCCGGAAAATAGACTCTACTTGATTACGGGTAAGACGATTGCTTGCCATCCGGCTTGAACTATACGCGCTATTAATTTGCACATAATCGTAGAGCCCGTGAAAACTCTTCTTCGTTTTCTGCCTGACAAGATTTCTTGCCAGTTTCGGAAGGTTATCATATCGTGATGCTGATGGAGTTTTTGCTTTTGGCTTTTTGGCATTGGCCGGTATTTCCCAACCCAGCTCTCCCTGTCGGGCACCAGGAATT
>JAZURG010000209.1:0-2675 GCA_045606145.1 Faecousia sp. | reverse complement strand
CTTTCATGTTGCTCCTTTCCTGGGTTGTTGGCACTTTCCAGTATAAAGGATTCGGAAGAAAAAGTAATGGCTTTTTCTTTTGAGCCGAGATTGGTTAATTTAGCTGGCCCCTAATTGGCGATTTCCGCCGGGCCCGAACATGGCGAAATGATCCCAGAATTCATTTTGGTAGGGATATTCCGTCCCACTTTCCTGGGTGACGGCATACTGCTCCGCTGTCAGCTTATCCCGGATCACCTCCGCCGCTGGTTTCTGATAGTCGCGGGGATCGATGCGGAGACCGGAAAACAGTTTCATTTCCTCCCAGGGGATGTGGCAGTAACCATAGGGGTTCTTTTCAAGATAATTCTGGTGGTATTCCTCCGCTGGGTAGTAGTTCAACAGGGGCCCGATCTCCACATAGAATTTCGCATTGCGGCTGCGCTCCAGTTCTGCGATCCGCTCCACGGTTTCTTTTGCCGCATCATTGGTGTAGTAAACGCCGGTCTGGTACTGGGTTCCAATGTCGTTGCCCTGCTGATTTTGCACCGTGGGATCGATCACATAGAAGTAGGCCAGAAGCAAAGCGTCCAGACTGACCTGCTCCGAATCGTATTCTACCCTGACTGTTTCCCGGAAGCCGGTGTCTCCGGCGCAGACTGCCGAATAGTTGGCATCCTGCTCTCCGGTACCGTTGGCATAGCCGCTCTCGGCATCGATGACACCGGGAATGGACTGCATTAGCTGTTCCAGTCCCCAGAAGCATCCTCCGGCCAGATAAATTACATATTCTGTCTCATGGGAAAAATCCATGACTTCCACCTCCAATGTGCTTGTCTGCACAGCTTCTGTTGCCGCAGGGGCAGCCGTTTGAGGCAAAGCAGCACAGCCGACCAGACCAATGGCGGTTACCAGCAGCAGAAGCAGCACCCTTGTAACAGGGCTTTTTCTCATATTGCACCTCCTGTTATTTTACAGGATCTGAGAAAGAAACAGCTCTGCCTGCGCCTGCAATGCTGCATGGTTTTCTTCTGACAAGTGCAGTTTGTTGGTAGCAAAGCTTTCGGCATCGGCAGAAACGCCCGTTCCCATGCCACCGATCAGGTTCATGGACATGACCTCCAGCAGCGCACTCAAATGCTTCCGGACACCGGCGGCGCCGCTTCGGCCTGCTACCCCGGAAATGGTGACGGGTTTGCCCTTCACCGCGGAGCCACGTTCCCAGTCATTGGGAACCAGGGGCCGGGACAGCCAGTCCAGCAGATTCTTCAGCACGCCGGGAATCTGGTAGTTATACTCCGGGCTGAAGATCCAGATGCCGTCTGCCGCCAAAACCTCTTGACGCACCCTCGCAACACTCTCCGGTGTGGGGAACTCGATGTCCTGATTCATAAAGGGCATATCTGCATAGTGCAGATAACGGACCTCCGCCTGTCCTTTCAGTATTTCCTCCGCAACCTTAGCCAATTGCAGGTTGAAAGAATCCTTTCTCAGAGATCCTACGATCATCAATACTTTTTTCATAGTCTTTCCTCCGATCTATGCAAAGAAGCGGTGCGGCGTTTCAGCCACACCGCTTCAGGTGTTCATTCTTCAGAAAACTGGTCCTTATCGACCATGCACAGGGGGCACTGGAAATCTTCGGGGATGTCCTCCCATTTGGTGCCGGGGGCAATGCCGCCCTCGGGGTAGCCCAGTTCCTCGTCGTATTCCCAACCGCAAACGTCGCAGACATATTTTTTCATATTGTATTCCTCCGTATTTTGAAGTAGTATTTGTTTTTCTTTATGGCCTTATTCTACCAGCGGAATTTGTTTTCTTCCGTGACTTCCTCACATTCCAAGCGGATTTACAAAACGTTTATGCATTCTCGTGCAGTTGTGGTATACTGATTTCAGAAATCAAACTAGGAGGAAATCGGTATGGAAAAATTCATTCCCTACGAGAAGCTTTCCAAGAAGGAAAAGCGCAAGATCGATCAAGCCAGACGGCAAACCTGGGGCGAGCTGAACTCCGTCACGAGGAAGCCGGAGAACAGCAAGGCATACAACCGAAACAAAGCCCGAGATTGGAAACGTGAGTATCACGAACCAATCTCGGGTGTTTTGTTATCCATGATCAGTCAACGCGGAACATCGTATCCATCAGTCTCAAACTGTCCCGAAGTCTATCTGCAATCACCATCGGTTTTTCGGGGTGCTGTACCCAGACGCGGAATACAGCCGGAATGGAGGACCTATATTCTGCGTGGAGGACCGAATCAAGTAATCCGAACAAGCACAAACCGGAGAGGGCTTTCTCTCCGGTTCCGCTTTATTCGGTCCCCTTTATTCTGCAGTATCTGCCAGCGCATAGTGTCCCTTTCTAATCCGTTTCAGCAGTCCCTCTTTTGTCAGTTCCTGCAACACCCGCTGGGTCTGCCGCAGACTGTAGTTTAAGCGGAAGGCGGTCTGACCCACATTGGTGATGGCTTGATTTGGGCATTGGTAGCGGATGTGGTACAATAGTGCTTCCCGCAAATCAGAGAAACCAACCAGGTCCATGGATGTCCCGGCCAGCTTGGTGGACATGGTATCCAGCAAAAAGTTCAGAAACCGCACATCCTGCTGCAGCGTCGGGCGCAGGGCTTCCAGAGGAAGCTCTATGGTATATACCGTCCGGGTGACCTCCTGATAGCGCATCCCCGCGTCCTTGCC
>JAZURG010000208.1:0-32953 GCA_045606145.1 Faecousia sp. | reverse complement strand
TTGGACAAATATGTACATTATTTCAATAACAGGCGACCTGCGGCCGCCTTGGGCTATAAAAGCCCAGTTCAGTACAAGACCGAACTGGGCTTCTAAAACTATGGTGTTTTTAAGTGTCTACTTTTCCTTGACAAATGCAGTAAAAGCCGGGTGGGTTTTGCTTACAGATTTGCCAGTGCCACTTTAAGACGATCCTCGTTTTGCGGTGAGAGATCTGTCAAAGGTAAACGGCAGCTTCCGCAATCGTAACCGATCAGCCGCATGGCTGCCTTTACCGGAATAGGATTCACCTCACAGAACAGTAGTTCGACCAGGGGCTGCAGCCTGCACTGCAGGGCAGCCGCTGTGGCAAAATCTCCCTGTAAAGCCGCGTTGACCATCGCATTCGTTTGCTCCGGTACTACATTGGAAAGCACCGAGATCACACCGCAGCCGCCCAGTGACATCACAGGAACGATCTGATCGTCATTGCCGGACCAGATACCAAACCCCGGATGGCAGGACCCTTTGAGTTTTGTGATTTTCGTAATATCCGAAGCGGCTTCCTTGATGCCGGCAATGTTATGGATCGCGGATAACTTCTTGCAGGTACTGACAGGAATATCAACTCCTGTCCGACCGGGTACGTTATAGACGATCAATGGAACGGAAACATTGTGCGCGACGGTAAGATAATGGGCAAACAGCCCGTCGGGTGTTGCCTTGTTATAATATGGAGTGACCACCAGAAGCGCGTCGGCGCCTGCTTCTTCCGCTGCGATACTTAGCTGGACAGCATGGGCGGTATTGTTGGAACCGGTCCCTGCGATGATCATGCAATCGTTTCCTGCGTAGGCTTTGCAGCGGCGGAACAAATCCAGTTTTTCTTGATCTGAAAGAGTAGGGGACTCGCCTGTTGTGCCGCTGATCACAACGGCCTTGACACCTGCGTCTATCTGCCTGCGCAGCAGCATTTCCATCATGGGGTAATTGACCCGACCATCTAAAAAAGGTGTTACAAGGGCTGTGCAGACCCCGGAGAAAATAGGCTTTTCCATAAAACGATACCTCCATGCCAATCTATGCGTGTCGCTATGAATTTGTCTGTTGCAAAAAGCAGAAAAATCGGCTATACTAAAATGGCTTTTATTAGTTGGAGGCTAGAATTATGAGAACGCAGGATTTTTGGTATGACCTGCCTGAAGAACTGATTGCCCAGACTCCTCTGCAGCAGCGGGACGCGTCCCGTCTTTTGGTGCTGGACAGAGAGACCGGCGAAACGCAGCACAGGCATTTTTATGATATTATTGACTTCTTAAGACCCGGTGACTGTCTGGTGATGAACAACTCCCGTGTGCTGCCCGCAAGACTCTTGGGACACCGTCCCACAGGCGGTGCGGTGGAAGTGCTGCTGCTTCGGGATCTTGGTGAGAAAAAGTGGGAGTGCCTTTGCAAGCCTGGCCGAAAAATGCAGGTGGGCAATGAAGTTATTTTTGGAAACGGAGAATTGACAGCCGTTGTCACTGCTGTGCAGGAAGACGGCAACCGTGTGGTTGAATTCCGGTATGAAGGTATCTTCCTTGAGGTGCTGGAGCGGTTGGGTAAGATGCCGTTGCCCCCTTACATCAAGGCAGAACTGGCCGACCAGGAACGCTATCAAACCGTCTATTCCAAGGAAGTTGGCTCTGCTGCCGCGCCCACTGCCGGATTGCATTTTACCAATGACCTGCTGGAGAAGATTCGTGAAAAGGGAATTGAAACAGCCTTTGTGACGCTGCATGTGGGCCTGGGAACTTTCCGCCCGGTAAAAGCTGAGAGCATTTCCGAGCATCATATGCACAGTGAGCTATGTATGATAAGCCGGGAGACAGCGGATATTCTGAACCGCACCAAGGCATCCGGCGGCCGAATCGTCTGCGTGGGAACCACTTCCTGCCGCACGTTGGAATCTTTGGTCAATGAGGACGGAACCTTTGAAGCCGGATCCAAGTGGACGGAGATATTTATTTACCCCGGTTATACCTTCAAGGCAATGGACGCGCTGATCACCAATTTCCACCTGCCGGAAAGTACCCTTGTGATGTTGGTCTCTGCCTTTGCGGGCCGTGAGCATGTGCTGGAGGCCTATGCGCAAGCTGTCAAAGAGAAATACCGTTTCTTCTCCTTTGGTGATGCGATGTTTATAGGTTAAAGGATATCTTGATTGATATGTTGTAGGGGCAAACTGTGTTCGCCCGCGGGCGTTCACCGAACGCCCCTACGAATAATTATTATAAATCATATAAGCCGTAATCTTCGGTGATGCTATATATTGGAAACGGAACAAAGTGAGGAACGCTATGTTTGAATTGCTGAAAACAGAAGGAAAGGCCCGACGCGGTGTATTTACCTGCGCCCACGGCACGGTCCAGACTCCTGTATTTATGAATGTGGGCACACAGGGTGCCATCAAAGGTGCTCTCAGCGCCAAGGATTTGAAAGATATTGGCTGTCAGGTGGAGCTGTCCAATACCTACCATCTGCACCTGCGTCCCGGCGATAAGCTGGTCAAAGAGTGCGGCGGCCTGCATAAATTTATGACTTGGGACGGCCCGATCCTCACAGACTCCGGCGGATTCCAGGTGTTCAGCCTTGCTTCTCTGCGCAAGATCAAGGAAGAAGGTGTGACCTTTGCTTCCCATATCGACGGTCACAAGATCTTTATGGGACCTGAGGAAAGTATGCAGATCCAGTCCAATTTGGGCAGTGACATCTGCATGGCCTTTGATGAGTGTGTTGAAAACCCTGCGCCCCGGGATTATGTCCTAAAAAGTGTTGACCGTACCTACCGCTGGCTGGTGCGCTGCAAGGAAGAAAACGCAAGACTCAACGCACTGCCCGATACCGTAAATCCCCAGCAGATGCTTTGGGGCATCAATCAGGGCGGCACTTACAGTGATATCCGTGTGGACCATATGAAGCGCATCGCGGAGCTGGACCTGCCCGGCTATGCCATCGGCGGCCTTGCTGTGGGTGAAACAGCCGAAGAGATGTACGATATTATCGAAGCGGTGGAACCCCATATGCCCGCGGATAAGACCCGTTACCTGATGGGTGTCGGTACACCCACCAACATCATTGAAGCAGTTGCCCGTGGTGTGGACTTCTTTGACTGTGTCATGCCTGCCCGTAATGCCCGTCACGCTCGGCTCTTTACCTGGGAGGGTGCCATCAATCTGAAGAATGCCAAGTACGCTACTGACCTTAACCCCATTGATTCCCAGTGTGATTGTCCTGTTTGCCGCCGCTATTCCAGAGCCTATATCCGGCATCTGTTTGTGGCGGAAGAGATGCTTGCCATGCGTCTTTGCGTGATGCACAATCTCTATTTCTACAATAAGCTGATGGAAAAGATCCGCAACGCACTGGATGAGGGTACTTTTGAAGCGTTCCGTAAAGAAAATTCTGAGAAATTGGCCCGTAGAATCTAGTTTTTTGCTTGCAATTTATCGCAACAATGGTATAATAACACAGACTAAATAATAAAGGAGCAATATCCATGTTACATTTTCTTGAAGCAGCAACTGCGCCTACTGGCGGCGGTCTGGGCATGCCTTTGATCATGATGGCGATCATGTTCGGCGTGTTTTACTTTATCCTCATCCGTCCTGAGAATAAGCGTAAGAAGGAAGCTGAGCAGACCCGTAAGGATACTAAGGTCGGCGACCAGGTTACTACCATTGGCGGTATCATTGGTACCGTTGTCAATGTGAAGGAAGACAAGTTTGTCATGGAAACCGGTGCTGACCAGGTTCGCATTGAGTTCGCCAAGTGGGCAATTTCCACCAATGACACTGCTGTTGCTGCTGCTAACGAAGCCGCTAAGAAGGCCCGTGAAGCAAAGGCAAAGGAAAAGGCTGTCAAGAAGGCAGAAAAGGGCAAGTAAGATAAACATAAGGGCTTCGGGGATTTCCCGAGGCCCTTATTCATATTATTGAAGCTTTTCCGTTAGGAATACAGCCACATTTGTTTTCAATTCGCTCAGATCAATGCAGGATACATTGGTAAAAGTTTTGCCGGAAATCACTTCGTGGTATGTACCGCAGCGGGGGAAGCTGATTTTTTCGGTCAACTGGTGCTTTGCAAAGACACCGGCAAGACGGTTATCTGCCCAGAGTATATTGCCACAGGCTGTCCACAGATGACAACCGGCTTGCTGTGCAATGTAGCGGTAGACCGATGCGTCCTGGTAGGGTTCTGTAATGGCAAAACGGTTGTCCTTTTGCCATACCGTGGGTTCATTTTCGGTATTTCTGAAACACACTGTCGCATCGGAGTCCAATACCTGCACACCCACATATCCGCCCTCCACCGTTCGTTCAACCATGGAAAAACCGGTGAAAGCACGCACATTGTCCAAGGAGACACTTTCTCCCTTACGCACGCCGGCTGCGTGGTGTAATACAAGCACCGTATCCTCCCGTATCTGTTCACGAATTAAATTATGCAGAGCTTCCGGAATGTCATAGGTATAAGCAAAGACGATCATCTTATACTTGTCCAGATTCAATGCTGGCAGATCGCTTAGTCTGTAGCAATCGGCAACGACACCGCTGCGGTGCAGTTCCATGATAGGATCTTCCATAAAGCCCTGCCTCTGATCGTGGCTGATACTCATTTTTTCAATACAGGTTTCGTCAACGAGTACCAGTACATCGGCGGCGCTTTTGTGCGGCTGTTTGCGCAGGATATCGTTGGTACGGCGCATATGGGCGATCTCTTCCATAACGGCGGGATCATCAAACCAACCGCCGCCCAGATCCATCCACCAGAAGCCGGAATCGGTTGAAAGATTTTTGCAGAATTCACGCCAAAGTACACCGCGTGTATCCGTGAAATTATTGCAAAGCCAATCTGAGCTATCTTCAGCAGAGCGTTCAACCAAATGCGTACGAACATCGGTTTCGTCTGCCCACAGCTTTTTTAGGTTAACGGATTGAACGGGGCACATTGTTCCGCCGGGTTGTCCCGGGGCTGTACGATAGTAGCTTTTAGGTGCAGCAAAGAAATCCACATATTCACTGTTTAAAAGCCGCTCCAAGGCCAGATGTCCGGCATAATTCGGGTTATCGGTCATAAGGAAATATGCGTAAAATGCGCCGATCAGCTTTTCGGGGACTTGCTCACGGAGAATTTTGCCAAAATGTTCAATGGCATCCGCACAGACCTCGGAAGAGAAAATATCCATATCGGTTGCAATGGTGCCTAATGTGTCACCACGGAAGAAAGCGGGAATGTTCTCACTGCGGTGGTAACGTTCATCGGGAGAGGGGAGTGTAATTCCATGATCGGTGAACCGTTCCTGCCCCCATGCTTGCCGCAGGGCATCCATGGAACCGTATTTCCGAATCCCCCAATCCAGAAAATGCTTTGTATGAGAAACGCCGTAGTCGCCGTAATGATTGTTCGCGCGGCCCCAAAGGATGGACTCACCGCTGACACCAAAGGCAATATGATAGCCGATGATACGTGGACCATATATGCTGTTTTCCAGACGCTCAACGAGCTTTTTAAGTGCGACTGCGGCATCATGCAGCCATACTTTGGATGAAAAGCTTTGCCGCGCGATCAAACCACCCACATTGGGCCGCTTATCCACGTAGTCACCGGCTTTATAGTATCCGTTTGGTGCTTCATAACCCAACCAGTCATGCTTTTCGGTTCCAACCAGTGCGCGAATTTCCTCGGTATCTCGAGGGCCTTCGTAATAAACAAATACTTCATCGGGATATTTGCGGCACCAATCAACAGGAACATTCAGCTTGATGCGGGGAATAAAGTAAGAATTCGGATCATCACGGAACACAGCTTCCAAAACACGGTCGGTTAGGGAATAATCATATTCATCAACACCCATCCAGCCGCTGTGAAGAATGCATGTATGGATTTTTACTCCGGCCTTTGCAAAATCCCGGTGAAATTTTGCAAATTTATCCAAGTCCTCTGTAAAGACCAGAGGCTTTCCCTGCTCATTCTTTAAAGGGGGGTCATAGCAAAAGCCCAGCCGTGACCAAAACACAGGATTGTCTTTAAGAAACTGAATGGCTTCATTTCTGTTCATGATTTTGAATTCCTTTCATTTTTGATGGGGCAATGCCGGTTTCTTTTATTACGAATCTGGAGAAGTATTTTGGGTCGGAAAATCCGGTTGCATATGCGGCTTCAGCAACCGTATAATAGCCGGATGATAATAGTTCTGTTGCCCGGTTGATCTTGAGACGGTTAATATATTGTAGCGGTGGTATGCCATAGGCATCTATGAAAATTCGTCTGAAATAGGTTGAACTGCTTCCATACATTCCGGCCAGGGTGGCTACACTGAGTGATGGGTCGGTATAATGGCCGTGGATATGCTCAATTATGTAAGAAAGCTTATCATTGCTGCTTTGCGGTTCTTTCTTTGCGTTTTCTCTGGATAACTGTTCCAGCAGTTGAAAGAACAATGAGGTCGCTCCAAAGCGGTATCCTGGTTGTTTGTATTGCCAGATCTGGTGTATTTTTCTGAACAATACCTCATAATTCACCGTGTTTGACGGATGAAAAACAGTAAATTCATGAGGGATATCCGGAATCGTATCAAAATGGATCACAAACAGGTGTTCCTGCGTGTTTGCATTTAAGGTGTAATCCATTCCTTTCGGCACGAAGATGATCTCACCAGCGCCAACATGTATTGACCGGTCCGGACACTCAAATACGGCATCCCCGTCAATCCGAAGGGATAATGCGTGATAGTCCCTGGAATGGGCAGTATCCTTTCTCGGTTCCCAGCTTAATTCCAGGACGGAAAGAATATTGTAATATTGCGCTGCGTTTTCAGGAAACATATGAATCACCCGACCTTTTAATACCATATTCATGCGCCACTGTCAAGTTGCGAAATATCCACCTTGCGGTTGCAAATTGTAGGTTTACATTCTTAGCCCATGTCTTTATGATTAAGAAAATGCTTCAGACAGAAGGGAAGAATGTAATGTGAGTCAGTTCAGCCTATGGGAGCCTGCACGCCAGCCGGATATTCTGGGGCGGGAAGACAGCTTCGGTAATATCGAATGGACCTATCCGGAATTCATAGAGCAGATCTACGAACCTCTTCGCAAACAGTATCCGGACTACATCACCCGCCATAGTATTGGCTTTGATACCAGCGGTGAATACGAAATGTGGGCATATGAGTTTACTCCGCCACATTATACAAAAACCGTCTATATACAATCCGGTGTCCATGTGATTGAAACGGATGCCTACTTTGGTCTGGCTCGTCTTTTGCATTTGATCGCCCACCGGGCGGATCCAAGATTGAATATCATAAGAGATACGGTGCGTCTGCTGGTGGTTCCTGTGGTGTCTGTATGGGGTATCAGCAAGCGGGGCGGCTATAGGGAAATCATGGGCGCTGACCGCTATCGTTTTGCACACAATGCTGCCGGGGTCAATGCCAACCGGGATTATGAATGCCGAAAAGCCGCAGAAACGGGGAATGTATTCCATTATATCGGACAGCATGCAGCCGACATTTGCTTTGCCATTGACTGCCACTCTACCACCGATATTGTTCTGGGTGCGTATCTTTTACCATATTCCAATGATATGCCGGACCATATTGCTGAGAAGCTGAAGTGTGTCAATGCTGCTCTTTATTGCAAGCATCCAACCCCGATCCCCCAGTTGTTCATGGGAGAGGAGAGAAACTATCCTGTTCCGAACCTGATGAATACCTATAATGACGGGATCACAAGAGAATTTGGAATTTGGGCCATGACCATAGAGCATAACGATTATGTCTATGATGACTGCTTGGGTACAAAGAAGACCATGACCCTTTCAGTGGAGCTGATTGGGAACCACCTGCTTCAGATTGCTGAGGATGACATGTTTACCGCTCTTAGCCGGAATTCATAAAAGAACAACGGGTATGCCGTGACGGCATACCCGTGTTTTGTCATTTATTTGTGTATGCTGCGTTTCCGGGTAGTCCAGATACGAAATACCGTTGACACCAGAATGATACCCACAGCCATGATTCCTGCAATGGCGATGGTATGCATGCCCTGATCGGCAAAGCGTCCCATATCACCTCGTACCGCAAAATTCATAGTGTAGTATACACTGGCACCGGGAATCAGAGGGAAAATAGCCACAACCAAATAAGAGATTGCAGGGTATTTTCGGATGCGGGCCATAATTTCCGCATAGGCGGAGGCAACCGCAGCACCCCAGAAGTAGCCAACCAAGTCACTGTAACCGAGATGGATAAATACAGAATATACGAACCATGCGATCATGCCACCCAAAGCGCACAGCAGAATACCCGGGCCGTGAATATTGAATATCAGCGAAAATCCAATACAGCCCAAAGCACTGGCAATAAGTTGTATTACAATATTGTGGGTGATAATTGGAGTGCTGATAGGTTCCTGCCAGATGCTTGCTATTGTTTGCCAGGCGGCACCTGTACCAAGCGCAATAGCAACCGCAATGAGAAACACCTGTATGATTCTGTTCATACCGGAATTGGTATCACCATTGATGATATCACGCATGGCGTTGGTAAAGAGAAGACCCGGCACCAGAAGCATCAAAGCACCGATGATTACGGTGTCGGCGTTGTATATAATATGTACAGCCTTCAGAAAGTAGGCTGTCAGGGACATGATGAACGCGGATATGATGATTTTGAAAAATTGGTTCGCTTTTTGCTTGGTCATAAAAAGACCCACAAGACCGATAATCAGTCCGCACAGACCGGAAAGAATGCTGTCCAGATATGTACTGCCAAACAGAATGGCAAAACCGGCAGCGCCCAGAACATTACCAAGAAGATACATGTGCTTACCGTAATAGATTCTGGAACGATTGGTATCTTCCAGCCATTGCAGTGCGGTTACAGGATCGGGGTGCTCCGCGCAGATTCTGCGGCTGAGGTTTGTATAACGTTCCACAGCATCCAGATCGTTTCCGTGGTCACCGATCCGGCGCATTCGTGTCATCGGCTTTCCGCCCTCTGTTTTGATGCTGACATGCAAACAATTGGGGATAGCAAAGACTTCTGCGTCTAAATCGTATGCTTTTAGAATCAGATTGATACTTTCTTCTACCCGGAATGTCTCAGCGCCGCTCATAGCAAGCTGATAACCCAGATTGATCACAAGATCCATTAACGCGTAATAGTCCATAAAGAACTCCTTAATTGGAAATGTTTCAGCAATAGTATAGCATAGCTTTATAAAATTACAAGATAAAAACACCGCCGGATCATCCGGCGGTGTAATCGGTTTTACTTTCTGACAAACAGGATGCCCAGTGTTTCGGGACCGCAGTGGCAGGAAACAGTGCAGCCTGCCGTGCATTCCACCATTTCTTCAAAGTTACCGTACTGCGCGATAGCATCCAATACGGCCTGTCGGCAATCCTCGGAAACGGTCGTATAAGTGAGGAACAAAAGCTCACCGGTCAGATCCTCGCGGCCATCCAAGCGGTCTTTCACATAGTTCGCAAGGCACTTGGCATAGTTGCCGCGGTATTTCTTCACAACACCCATCTTGCCGTTCTTAACTTCAATGCAGGGCTTCAGATTCAGCAGATTGGCGCCAAGCGCAGCCGCTGCGGAGCAACGGCCGCCTTTGACCATATAGTCCAGACGGTTCAGCAGGAAGCTGGCTTCTACGCGGGAAGCAAAGGCCTGTACATCTGCGTGGAGCTGTTCCAGGTTTTCGCAATTTTGCGCCTGCCTGCATGCGTATACAACAACAAGACCCTGGCCGGTGGAAAGGTTCTGTGAGTCAACCACTTTGACATTGTCAAATTCTTCCGCTGCCAGACAGGCGTTCTGGTAGCTGGAGGAGAAACCGGAGCCAAGGCTGATGTGAAGAATGCCGTCAAAATCACCGGCATACCGTGCAAACAGATCCTGATAGTCTGCTAGATTGCCTGCCGCTGTTGAACACAGAGAGCCGCCGGCAGCAACATGCGCAAAGATTTCGTCCGGGGTAATGGTGACATTATCCTTATAGCTTTCGCCATCCTTAATAACGGTGAGCGGAAATATCGTGACATCGTATTTTTCAACAAGGGACTTAGGCCAATCGCAGGTGCTGTCGGAAATGATCTTAATCTTCATATGAAACTCCTCTTTTAAGCATTGTGTGTCATTGGATCCTGCTTCATCATAAAGCAGTTGGGTTCTAAATTCTTTGTTTTGAGGTAGTTTGCGCCCCAATCACGCATCGCAACCAGAATTGGCAGTAAACTTCTGCCAAGGTCCGTTAAAGAATATTCGACCTTTGGGGGGATCACAGGAAAAACTTCCCTGTGGATCAGCTTTTGTGTTTCCAATTCCCGTAGTTGCTGTGTCAGCATTTTAGCGGTGGCACCGGAGATGACCTTTCTTAATTCAGAAAAACGAAGGGTACTGTCAGACAGATGCCATAAGATCAGTGCTTTGTATTTGCCGCCAATTAACTCCAAAGTAGACTCTACTGGACAGTTTGTTTTGTTTTCCATAAACACCTCCATGGTTTCCAAAAGGGTAGTATGGTACAAAATAGTGCATACTTGTGATTTCTAAATCGTATGGTAGAATAGTATCATAAAGAACTTTTATTGTCAACAGCAATAAATAGATTGCTTTTTCCTCGCCTATGACCGATAATAAAGATAGAAGGTGAAAATATGAAAATCGATTTTCAAATAACCGGTATGACTTGCGCAGCATGTTCTTCCAGGGTTGAGAAAGTGTCTTCGGCCGTACCTGGTGTTGAAGTGGCGGAAGTGAATCTTCTGAAGGGGACATTGCGTGTGGAAGCGGCGGATGATTCGGTGATTGGTCCTGTTATTGCCGCGATACAACAGGCCGGCTACGGAGCCGTTGCAAAGAACGGCGAAAGGAAGCCTGTTCTTTCTGCTGAAGACCCGCTGAAGGAAATGAAAAATCGGATCATCTGGTCTGCCGCATTCCTGGTCGTACTGATGTATTTTACCATGGGACATATGCTCCATCTCCCACTGCCCGGTTGGTATCACGGACTTCAAAACGCGGTTGTGGCGGCATTACTTCAGCTGCTTCTGACATTACCGGTCGTATACTTGAACCGTGTTTATTACAGCCGTGGTTTAAAAGCGCTGTATCATCGCAGCCCTAATATGGACTCTTTGATCGCTGTGGGTTCTTTGGCATCTCTTGTGTACGGTGTGGTAGCGCTGTTTCGTATGGCCTGGGCCATGGGCCATGGCCAGTGGGAAATCGTTGAACTGTACAGTAAGAATCTGTATTTTGAATCCGCCGCGATGATTTTGACGTTGATCACGCTGGGTAAATTTCTGGAAGCCAGAGCTAAGGGAAAAACCGGTGATGCGATTCGTCAGTTAATGGATCTGAGTCCCAAAACCGCTGTTGTCATTCGTGGTGGCAGGGAAGAGGAGATCCCTGTGGAACAGGTCTGCGTCGGCGATCATGTGGTGGTTCGTTCCGGCGGCGCGATTGCGGTAGACGGAACAGTGCTGGAAGGCCGTGCGGCGGTGGATCAAAGCGCTCTGACCGGGGAAAGTGTTCCGGTGGAAAAAGTGCCTGGCGATCAGGTTGCCGCCGCTACTGTCAATCGGGAAGGCTATTTGATTTTCCGCGCGGACAAAATCGGTGAGGATACTTCATTGGCGCAGATCATCCGCTTGGTGGAAGAAGCAGGTGGCTCCAAGGCACCCATTGCACGGATGGCTGATAAGGTTGCGGGGATATTTGTTCCTGTGGTTATGTCTATTGCGGCAGTTGCTTTCGCTGCTTGGCTGCTGGCAGGGGAAAGTCTTGAATTTGCCCTTTCAATCGGAATTTCAGTATTGGTGATTTCCTGCCCATGCGCTCTGGGACTGGCGACACCCGTGGCCATTATGGTGGGTACCGGAAGAGCTGCCCGCATGGGCGTACTCTTTAAAAATGCCAAAGCGCTGGAAAACCTCCACAAGGTGGATACGGTGGTATTGGACAAAACAGGAACCCTCACCGCCGGTAAGCCTGCTGTGACGGATATTTTACCGGGCAGTGTGGGTAAGGAACAGCTGATGCGAATTGCCTGTGCGTTGGAAGCAAAATCCGAGCATCCTTTCGCAAAAGCGATTCTGGAGAAAAACGCCACGCAGGAATATCCTGTAACAGAGTCCTTTGAAACGCTCCCGGGGCAAGGTGTAACAGCCATGGTGGACGGTGTGCGTTATTATGGCGGTAACCGTAAGCTGATGGAGCAGCTTGGTGTTGCTGTCCCGGTGCTTCTGAATCAGACACTGTCAGGAAAAACACCTTTGTATTTTGCCAGTGAAGACAAGACGTATCTTGGCGCAATCATCGCCGCGGATGTGCTGAAAGTTGATTCTGTGGATGCTGTAAAAGCAATGAAAAAACTTGGCCTTCGGGTGGTGATGCTGACCGGCGATAATGCCGCGACAGCCGGTGTCATTGCTGAAAGCGCAGGAATCACCGATGTGATTTCTGATGTACTTCCCGGTGATAAGGCCGGGGTCATCCAAAAGCTTCGCTATGATGGCGCGCATGTACTGATGGTTGGCGACGGTATCAATGATGCTCCGGCACTGGTAACCGCGGATGTTGGCATGGCCATTGGCAGCGGAACAGATGTCGCCATCGAATCTGCGGATATTGTATTAATGAACCATTCTTTGCTGGGTGTGGCAAGCGCCATTGAACTGAGCCGGGCCACGATCCGTAATATCCGGCAGAATTTGTTCTGGGCATTCTTTTATAATTGTCTGGGAATACCGGTGGCTGCGGGTGTTTTGTATCCCACACTGGGTATTCTGCTCAGCCCGATGCTTGGAGCGGCAGCGATGAGCATGAGCTCTGTATTTGTTGTAAGCAACGCACTGCGGCTGCGTATGTTCTGTCCGAAAACAGCAGCAACTACGCAGAATTGCCAGTGTGAAATTACTGAAACAATCATTGAGGAGGAAAAACCTATGGAAACTGTAATCAAAGTGGAAGGTATGATGTGTCCGCATTGCAAGGCGAGAGTGGAAAGTGTTTGTAAGGATGTTGCGGGCACTGTGGACGCTGTTGTGGATCTGCAGCAGAAGCAGGTTACCGTTACCGGCAATGCTGATGTTGCGCTGCTGAAAAAGGCTATCACCGATGCAGGCTATGAAGTGATTGGGTAATAAATATGCGCACAGAGTATTATTATGATTCCTGTGGCACGGGTCAGATCCGTGCTTGTGTTTGGACTCCCGAAAATGAACCGCGGGCAATTGTACAGTTGGTTCATGGCATTGCCGAGCATGTGGAGCGGTATGATGATTATGCATCCTGGCTCAACGAAAAGGGTTTTCTGGTAGTTGCGCAGGATCATATGGGCCACGGCAAGTCAATAGGCAGCAATGGCATTCAAGGCTACTTCCACGGTGGATGGTTCTCCGCTGTCGCGGATACCTATGATTTGCTGCAGCAGACTATGGCAAAGTTCCCCGGTGTGCCGTATATTCTGTTCGGTCACTCAATGGGGTCTTTTATCGTCAGAACGATCCTTGCGAAGCATCCTGACAGCGGTATTGCAGGCTGTATTGTTTGCGGCACCGCTTGGCAGCCTGCAGCGCTCTTGAAGATAGCTATGCCTATGTGTAAGCTCCTGTGCCGTAACGGCGGTGACAAGAAGCCAAGTCCGGCCCTGAAGAAATTGATGTTCGGCAGTTATAACCAAAATGTGGAACATGTCCGTACGGAAAACGATTGGCTGACCCGGGATGACCGGGTGGTGGATGCCTACAATAGTGATCCGCTTTGCGGTTTTACAGCTACCGCCGGACTGTATCGCGATATGATGACAGGCATTGCCTACATTCAAAAGCCCGATACTCTGGCTGCAATGAACCGCCAGACACCGGTTCTTTTTGTGGCGGGCAGCGCCGATCCGGTGGGTGCTTACGGGCAGGGTGTACAGCAGGCGGCGAAGGCATTCCGTGATTGCGGCATGGTGGACGTCTCGTTAAAACTGTATCCTATGTGCCGTCATGAGATTCTAAACGAGATCAACAATATTCAGGTGTATGAAGAAATCCAGGAATGGATCGAAGAAAAAATCAACAGGTGACACCGGAAAGGAATGCTTATGCGAAATCTGCGGCTTCATATATGCTACGATGGTACCAGGTATCGCGGTTGGCAGCGGCTTTCCGGTTCTGATGCCACCGTTCAGGGAAAGCTGGAACAGGCGTTGACCAGGATCCTTGGTGAGCCGATTGAAATTTCCGGCAGCGGCAGGACCGATGCAGGTGTCCACGCAAAGGGGCAAGTGGCCAATTTCCATTGTGCTTCGTTAATGCCCTGTGAGGATATTTTGGCGCAGCTTCGCAGGTATTTACCGGAGGACATCGGCATATATTCCTGCAAGGAAGTATCGGACCGGTTTCATGCCAGACTCAACGCAAAGGAAAAGACTTATTGCTACAGAATCTGGAATAGCAGCGCGCCATGTGTGTTTGAGCGCAGATACATGACAATCGTACCGGAGAAGCTGGATATACAGGCCATGGCTGCAGCGGCAGAACGCCTGTTGGGAGAACACGATTTTTCCGCATTTTGTGCCAACCCCAAAATGAAAAAATCCACAGTTCGCTTTATCAGAAGCCTGGATATTACCAGCGACGGTGACGAAATCAGAATCACTATTACCGGTAACGGCTTTTTGCACGGTATGGTGCGGATCATAACAGGAACACTGATGGAAGTGGGCATGGGCATTAGAACACCTGACAGTGTCTCCACGTTGTTTGGCGGAAAACGGGCAGACGCAGGCCCAATGGCACCCCCGCAGGGTTTGTGCTTGATGGAGGTATTCTATTGAACATTCAGATATTTGGTAAGGGCAAGTGCTTTGACACGAAGAAGGCGGAACGGTACTTCAAAGAGCGGCGCATCAAATACCAGTACATCGACTTGCTTCGCTACGGCATGTCCGGCAAAGAGTTTGACAGTGTGCTGCGTGCCGTCGGCGGTATTGACAATCTGATCGATTGGGATGGAAAATCCCAGGAAATCACGCTGATGAAGTATATGGATGATTCGAGGGCCAAAGAGGACAAGGTGTTTGATGATCCTTCGTTTATGAAAACACCTGTTGTCAGAAATGGAAAACTGGCAACGGTTGGCTATCAGCCGGAAGTTTGGACAAAATGGGAATAACACAAAAGCAGTTTCTCCAAGGAGAAACTGCTTTTAAATTTGAGGTGTTTGGATGCAGGGAATCATTGAACGGATCAACGGCTTTGTGTGGGGTGTACCTTCCTTGGTTGGGATTCTGGGTGTGGGGATATACCTAAGCATTCGCAGCAGATTTGCGCAGCTGCGTCTGTTCCCTGGAGCACTAAGGGCTTTTGCGGCTCAGTTTGGAAAACACGGATCCACACAAGGGGAATCTTCATTTCGGGCGCTGTGCACTGCTCTGGCGGCTACCGTAGGAACAGGGAATATAGCAGGTGTTGCGGGCGCTATCGCCATTGGCGGGCCGGGCAGCATCTTCTGGATGTGGATATGTGCAGTGCTTGGAATGATAACAAAATTTGCGGAGGCAGCGCTGTCGGTGCATTATCGTGGTGAAGATTCAAAGGGAAACCGGCTCGGTGGACCCATGTATATGATAGAACGGGGTATGGGCAGCAGGTGGCGATGGCTGGGAATTTGCTACAGCCTGTTCGGCATGATTGCCGCGTTTGGTATGGGAAATGCCACGCAGATCAACGCTGTGGTGGACACGGCGAATTCTGTGCTGACATGCTTTGGTAAGGACAACAGCATATGGCTGAATTTGCTGATCGGTATTATCTTTTCGGTATTGGCGGCGGTGTCTATGCTGGGGGGACTGAAGCGAATTGGGAATGTTACCAGTGTGTTGATCCCCATTGCTTCGTCTGCCTATATCGTAATGGGTCTTGGGTCGCTGGTATTTCATGCTGAGCGAATTCCCATGGCATTTCAGAGTATTGTGCAGGGGGCATTTTCTCCCAGTGCAGTAACTGGAGGTATGGTAGGAACAGCCTTTGCCGCACTGCGAATCGGTGCTTCCAGGGGGACATTTACCAATGAAGCGGGGATGGGGACAGCGGCCATTGCCCACGCTTCATCCACGGTGGAGCATCCTGTGGAGCAAGGTTTGATGGGGATCATTGAGGTTTTTTTGGACACAATCATAATCTGCACCGTCACAGCGCTTGTGATCTTAACCAGCGGAACATCCATTTGCTACGGGACAGATGAAGGCGCTTCATTGACCACGCGCTCGTTTGCGTGCACCTATGGCCAGTGGGTCAGTATTCCCATGGCTTTGTTTCTTTGCTGCTTTGCTTTTGCCACCATGCTCGGATGGGGTCTGTACGGTATCCGATGCGCCCAGTATTTGTTTGGTGACGGTGCCTGGAAACCCTTTGTGTTGATGCAGGCAGTTATTTCAACGGTCAGCGTACTGCTCAAAACCGGAACGGTCTGGATGTTGGCTGAGATCGTCAATGGATTGATGGCAATCCCGAATCTAATCTGTCTGGCTGTGTTAAGTCCTCAGCTCATACTTTTGATAGATGACTATCAAAAAAAGAAGAGCGCCAACAGGCGCTCTTACAAAAGTTAATCGTTTGCAGCTGCGGAATGAAAGTCCAATACAGTAGTTTCGCCGCTGTTATTATAAGTAATACGCAGGGATTGAACCGTATCTGCGGTGGCATGAATTACGATGCCGTCACCCTTACAAAGGGCAGGTGCGGTAAACACAGTTGCTTCTTCGATAAAGCTGCCGTCGTCCATCCGGTAGCCCAATTGGATACGCAGATCCTGCAGACATCCATCGGTATGAAGCAAATATTGCTGTCCATTTCTGTCAAGCACTACTTCGGCAAACTGTTCGAATGCTTCCAGGTCCGCATCCTGGAATTGCAGAACGTAAGGCGTTCCGGTTAATTCCGAAACTTCGGCAGGGAAGTACTCATCCTTTAAAAGGCCATTCAAAGACGTGTAGGGAACTTCGGCGGTAATGGTGCCGGAGCTGTAAGGTGCGATCTCGTAAGGCGCAAAGTAGAAGCACAGTCCGCTGTCAGACAGATACCAACTGTCTACAGGGATGTTCGTTGAAAACATTTCGGAGATCACGTAGGCGTAATCGCTGAAAAGCATCTCCTGCTCGGACAACGGTTCCAGAGAAGCTGTGATCAGTTGACTAAGCGCATCCGCGGAATAATCGTCAACCAGAATATCCCGCAGGGACAACTGACGTCCGGTAAGCAGATCGTAGGTGACGGATATGCCAGACGCGGAAGTCCGGGGGCTGCCGCTGTACAGAGAGTGGGAACCCAGGAGACTTAAAATCCCTTCGTCAAAACGAACAGGTGCAAAGAAGGTGCTGAATGTAAACGGTGCCCATTCGTCGCTTGCGTCATAGGCGGCCTGCGCATCCGAGACTACAGCTTTGACGGCAGCGCTCTCGTAATCCACGTAATTGAGCAGGTCAATGACGATCGCGTCCGCAATTTGGGGATCTTCCAGAATCAAGGAAAAGTCCTGATAGGAATAAGTAAGCAGAAGAGTACCGTCTTTTGCCTTGTGCTGATAGGTTTGTACAGGTGCGCTGAAGGCCAGTAGCGGCAGGTCGGGTAGTTCAAAGGGTTCTGTTTGCTGCGTGGTTTCGACAGGTTGTGTCTGTGTCGGAACAGGCTGAGAAGGCTCCGTTGTGACAACGGGTGGCTCTTTTGTGCAGCCAACAGCAAAAAGCAGCAGGCATGCGGATAATAGCAGAGTGATAAACTTTTTCATATGCTATCCTCTAGTTGTATTGATGTGTTATTTGTTGGGTAAATTTTATGATAACAGTATAACATATACCGTCATATAATGCAACCACAGGTGCGTTTTTCCAGCAGATATCTTGACAAACTGCGGTAGATAATGTTAAAATTACTACAACTTCATATCGCTGTGAACGGAAAGAGTAACACAGGTCGAATCTTTAGAGAGTTGGGGTCAGCGGCTGAAAGCCCCGATAGATGAGCGGTGCGAAAGTGCGTCCGGGAGCGAATTTCTATAAAGCGATAAATGAGAGTGGAACCGCGGTTACTGCCGCCTCTTATGCCTGTGGCATAGGGGGCATTTTTTATTTTGTAAATCAACAGGAGGAAACGACCATGTATCTGTATAACTCTTTGACCCATAAGAAGGAACTGTTTGTTCCCAACAATCCCGATATCGTTAAAATGTATACCTGTGGCCCTACAGTGTATCACTATGCCCATATCGGCAATCTGCGCACCTACATCATGGAGGATGTGCTGGAAAAGGCACTGCGCTATGCCGGTTACAATGTCAAGCGGGTCATGAACATCACCGATGTGGGCCATCTGGCATCCGACGCTGACACCGGCGAGGACAAGATGCTCAAGGGTGCCAAGCGGGAGAACAAGTCCGTTATGGACATCGCTAAATACTACACCGATGCTTTCTTTGCTGACTGTGAGAAGCTGAACATCAAGCGCCCCGATGTGGTGGAACCTGCCACCAACTGCATTGACGAGTATATCCACATGGTCCAGACTCTGCTGGAAAAGGGCAATGCCTATTTTGCCGGCGGCAATGTGTACTTTGATACCTCCACACTGGAAAAATACTATGTCTTCAACGACCACAACGAGGAAGATCTGGACGTTGGCGTTCGGGAAGGCGTGGAAGAGGACGGCAACAAGCGCAACAAGAACGACTTTGTTCTGTGGTTCACCAAGAGTAAGTTTGAGGACCAGGCGCTGAAGTGGGATTCTCCCTGGGGTGTCGGCTATCCCGGCTGGCACATTGAGTGCTCCTGCATTTCCATGAAGCATCTGGGTGAGGATATGGATATCCATGCCGGCGGCATCGACAATGCCTTCCCTCACCACACCAATGAGATCGCCCAGAGTGAGAGCTTCCTTGGTCACAAGTGGTGCAATTACTGGTTCCATGTCCATCACTTGAACACCGATACCGGTAAGATGAGCAAGTCCAAGGGTGAATTTCTGACGGTTTCTCTGCTGGAAAGCAAGGGCTATGATCCCATGGCTTACCGCCTGTTCTGCCTGCAGAGCCACTACCGTCGGAATCTTGTATTTAGCTGGGAGAATCTGGACAACGCGGTAGCAGCCTACGAAAAGCTGGTTGCCAAGATCGCGACACTGAAAAATGACGGTGAAGTGGATGCTGCAGCCTTTGATGCTCTGAAATCCCGCTTTGCAGGAGCGCTGAATGGCGATCTGAATACTTCTGTTGCCGTTACTGCCCTGTACGATGTTCTGAAGGCAAAGACCAACGATGCAACCAAGCTGGCAGCCATTGCCGATTTTGATCAGGTCCTGTCTTTGAACCTGCTGAAGGCTGCTGAAGAACTTAAGAAGAAAGAAGCGGAAGAAGCTGCTGCTTCCGCAGATCCCGAGATCGACGCATTGGTTGCTGCCCGTACCGAAGCCAAGAAGGCCAAGAATTGGGCAGAAGCTGACCGGATCCGTGATGAATTGAAGAATCGTGGTATTGAGATCATCGATACTCCCCAGGGCGCTAAGTGGAGAAAAGTATGAAACTACTGATACTGGATGGCAACAGTGTGATCAACCGGGCCTACTTCGGTGTCAAGCCGCTGACCACCCGGGATGGCCTGTACACCCATGCCATCTATGGTTTTCTGAATATTCTGGAGCGCATGGAGAGGGAAGAGCAGCCGGATGCGGTTTGTGTTGCTTTTGACCTTCATGGGCCGACCTTTCGTCATATAAAGTATGACGGTTATAAGGCCACCCGCCATGGAATGCCCGAGGAATTGGCCCAGCAGATGCCTGTGATGAAGCAGGTGCTGACAGCAATGAACATTCCCATCTATGCCTGCCAGGGCTGGGAAGCGGACGATGTCATCGGCACAGTGGGGCGGATCTGCAGCAACAACGGCTGGGAATGTGTGGTCGTTACCGGCGACCGTGACAGCCTGCAGCTGATCGATGAGAATGTTCATGTCAAGCTGGTGATCTCTAAACCGGGCCAGACCACAGCTACTCTTTATACGGAAGAAAAGTTCCGGGAAGAGTACGGTTTTGAACCGAAAAAGCTCATTGATTTGAAATCTCTCATGGGCGACAGCTCCGATAATATCCCCGGTGTCAAAGGCATTGGTGAGAAGACCGCGTTAAACCTGCTTCACACCTTTGGAAGTCTGGACGGTGTGTATGCCCATCTTGATGATCCCATGATCAAACCGAAGCAGCGTGAAAATCTGATCGCCTACAAGGATAATGCGTATTTGTCTTATGACCTGGCTACCATCCGCTGTGAAGCGCCCATCGATTTTGAACCTATGGATGCCGTTATTCAGCCATACAACCGCCCCGCGTTGTACGAGCTGTTTGTACGGTTAGAGTTTGTGCGCTTAATCGATAAATATGGCCTTCGTGGTGCGGAACTGGAAATGCCCAAACCGGAGAATAAAGGTATTTCCCTGACCAGAGTGGATGCATTGCCTCCTGTTGGTGTACCAATGGCGGTATATCTGGCTGCTGACGGAAGCATCGGTATTGCGTGGGAGCAGGCAGTTACAGTTGTCACACCCATGGAAGCCTTTGGCTTGGGCACAGTGCTCTCCGGTGCGGATAAAGTGACTCTGCATGACTGTAAGACCATGATGCATGCACTGAGTGATCTTGGTATTGAAATCTGCAGTGTTGCCTTTGATACGGCGCTGGCTGCCTATGACTTAAACCCATCCCAGTCTGACTATCCTGTTTCCAAATTGGCCACTAACTTTTTGGGCATTTCTGTTGATGACGGCGATGCCGCAGGCTGTGCTGAAGCGGTTTGGAATCTGCAAAGCGTTCTTCTGGAAGAACTGAAACAGCAGGGTATGGAAAAGCTTTACTTTGAAATTGAGCTTCCCCTTTGCGCTGTCCTGTACGGCATGGAAAAAGAGGGTATCGCCATCGACAAAGAACAGCTTTCTGCTTTTGGCCAGATGCTGACCCGTCGGATCGCCGATTGTGAAGAATTGATCTTCTCGTTCTCCGGCGGCCCCTTCAATATCAACTCTCCCAAACAGTTAGGCGAGCTGCTCTTTGAAAAAATGGGTTTGCCTCCGGTGAAAAAGACCAAGACAGGTTACTCTACCAATGCAGACGTACTGGAAAAACTGAAAAACAAGCATCCGATCATTCCGGCTATCATGGACTACCGGATGCTGACAAAGCTCAACTCCACCTATGCCGACGGCTTGATGAAGACCATCGGTGACGACGGCAGAATCCACACTACCTTCCAGAATTTGGTCACTGCCACAGGACGGCTTTCTTCCACAGAGCCGAATCTGCAGAATATTCCTGTGCGTACCGATATGGGCGCGGAGATCCGCAAGATGTTTGTTCCCAAGGAAGGACATGTCCTTGTAGACGCGGATTACAGCCAGATCGAACTGCGTGTTCTAGCGCACATTGCCGACGATGCGGCAATGAAGGATGCCTTTATCAGCGGACAGGACATCCACACTGCAACCGCGGCACAGGTATTTGTCGTAGAACCCGATGCGGTGACGGCTTTGCAGCGCCGTCACGCGAAAGCGGTCAATTTCGGAATTGTTTACGGTATTTCTGAGTTCTCACTGGCTGAGGATATCGGTGTCAGCCGCTACCAGGCCAAGGATTATATTGACAGCTACCTGAGCAACTATCACGGAGTCCGGGATTATATGAAGCAGGTGGTGGAGGATGCCAGAAAGAGTGGATTTACGACTACACTCTATGGCCGCAGGCGCTATATACCGGAGCTGAGCAGCAGTAATTTCAATATCCGTCAGGGTGCGGAACGAATTGCGCTGAATACCCCCATCCAGGGTACGGCGGCAGATTTGATCAAGCTGGCAATGATCCGGGTGGACCGGGCGTTGAAGGAGCACTTCCCCAGTGCGAAGCTGCTGTTGCAGGTCCATGACGAACTGATCGTGGAATGTCCGGAGGAGGTAGCCTCCGACGTCGCCGCATTGGTCAGCAGCCAGATGGAACACACTGCCGCCCTGTCCGTACCGCTTCTTGCGGAAGCAAAGTGGGGAAAGAGCTGGTATGACGCAAAATGATTGAAATAAAACAAATGCATGAATCACATGTTGCGCAAATAGCGGAATTGGAAAAAGTCTGTTTCTGCGCTCCTTGGAGTGAAAACAGTATCCGTTATGAGTTAACAAATCCTCTGTCACTTTGGCTTGTGGCAGTGGAAAATGGTCAGCTTCTTGGCTATGTGGGATCCCAATCGGTAATGGATGAGGCGGATATGATGAATGTGGCGGTTGCTCCTGAATGTCGGCGCAAAGGAATTGCCCGTGAGCTTGTAGAAGCGCTTGTGGCGGCACTTGCGCAGCGGCATGTTCACTGCCTGACACTGGAGGTCCGTGCTTCTAACGAACCGGCAAAAGCACTATATGAAGCGCTTGGCTTCAAGCAGGTAGGACGCAGACCGAATTACTACCGCAATCCTAAGGAGGATGCGTTGATACTAAGAAAGGAGTGGGCAGTATGAATATTCTGGCAGTGGAATCTTCCTGTGATGAAACCGCTGTAGCCATCGTCCGGGACGGACGAAAGGTTTTGACAGATTGTATTGCCTCACAGGTAGATTTGCACCGGATTTATGGCGGTGTTGTACCGGAAATCGCGTCCCGAAAGCATATCGAAGCGGTTTACGGTCTTGCTGATCAGGCTTTGCTGCAAGCAGGATTAACAAGAAACGATATTGACGCGGTTGCGGTTACCTATGCGCCTGGGCTGATTGGCGCGGTTCTGGTTGGTGTGAATTTCGCCAAGGCAGCGGCGCTGGCACTTGGAAAACCCTTAATTCCTGTCCATCATATTCGGGGTCATATTGCCGCTAATTATCTGGCTTATCCGGAACTGGAACCGCCATTTCTGTGTCTGGTAGTTTCCGGCGGTCATACCATGATCATTGATGTGCAGGATTATACCAAAATGGAAATCCTGGGCACAACGCTGGATGACGCGGCAGGAGAATGCTTTGATAAGGTAGGCCGTGTGCTGGGAATGCCCTATCCCGGCGGTGCCGCACTGGATAAGGCCGCGCAGCAGGGCGATGACACTAAGTATGATCTGCCCTGCGCAAAACCGGGTGCAAATCCATACGATATGAGTTTTTCCGGTCTCAAAACCGCAACGCTGAATCTGATCCACCATGCTGATCAGGTGGGGGAGGAACTGGATATTAACAGTCTCTGCGCTTCTTTCTGCAAAACTGTCTCCGATACACTGGTGCCCAGAGTGGTGCGCGCTTTGCAGGAAACCGGTCGGGATAAGGTTGCGGTTGCCGGCGGTGTTGCCGCAAATTCCCGCATCCGCAAGGATATTCTTTCGGCAGCGGAAGCGCTTGGTGTAAAGGTCTATATGCCGCCGCTTTCCTTGTGCGGCGATAACGGGGCCATGATCGGCGCTCAGGCCTATTACGAATTTATGGCCGGTAACACAGCCGGCATGGAACTCAATGCCTATGCTACCAAATCTATTTTAGGTGAAAGTTTGTAACCAAATGCAGGAAGCCTATTTGCTTCCTGCATTTATTTATTTTAATGATATGATTCGGTGTTTTTAAACAAAAAGTTCAAAACACGAAATGCAAACAACCTTGTTTTTCTGCTTTAAATGTTTGGTTATTACACTAAACAACCGAAAAACCCGTATTTCGACAGAAAAATTCAAGACAAAAGCTGTGGAAAAACCTGTGGATACTGTTAATAACTTATCCTATAATGTTGGAAAAACTCGGTTTTTGATGAAAAACAAAATGATACAATCATGTGAAAACAGAACTTTTAATAGGTAAAAATGTTGTAATATGGTGTAATAATTTATGTTTCTTTCTGCAAATAATCAGAAATTGAAAAGCTGTTGACAAATCTGCGCAAGCTGTTAGTATAAGTGCAGGTGTTGTTACGATTGAACATAGAGGGAGTTTTATGCTACGAGTGTATTTCAGACTGCGGGATTTGGACTTTGGGAAGCTGATGGAAGTTTACAAAGAGAGTAATCAAGAAAACGCAGAGGAATTGAATACAGGCATTTTGCAGGTAGAACAGGATTTTTATCAGTATCTAAATGAAGTGTTTTTTGCTGCAAGGGGTGCTTTTTATGCCTTGTGTGAGCATGAGGGGGCTTATTTGGCAGCATTGCGTATGGAACCGTATCGTGATGGATTACTTTTGGAGGCACTGGAAACACATCCGGATTACCGAAAAATGGGGTACGCGAAGGAACTGATCACTGCAGTGTTGGATTTATTGAGGCAAGAAGGCATAACAGCCGTTTATGCCCATGTTCATAAAAGAAATATTGCATCATTGCGCACGCATATATCCTGCGGTTTTTGCCGGATTTCAGAGCAGGCTGTTTATATTGATGGTAGCGTGAATTCCAGATGCTGCACAATGCGGTATCTTTTTTGAGTCGTTGGACGAATAAAACTATTGACAAAAAGTGGTCATCGGGTTATAATACCTTAGTCACTTGCGAGAGTGTTGGAATGGTAGACAAGCACGTTTGAGGTGCGTGTGGTTTCGCCGTGTGGGTTCGAGTCCCATCTCTCGCACCAAAAAATCCGAGTGCCCTTACGGGCATTCGGATTTTTTTTATGCTTGAGATAGGACTCGAAAGGCCGGCCCGACCGAAGGGCGGGTACAAAACAGTCCTGTGGACTGTTTTGTAGGGCGTGGGAGAGTCCCCCAGATTCCAGACGCATCCCATAGGGATGTGGATGGAATCTGAATATGCCTGATGCCGAAAAACTATTGGTATGGGTGCACTTTTTGAAAAGTCCTATAAGAACACTCACACCAAAAAATCGGCTACCCCTTACGGGGTGGCCGATTTTTTTATGCTTGAGATGGGACTCGAAAGGCCTTTAAGAAAACATGCCTGTGGCATGTTGCTGCAACTATTTTCTGTTACTTATCAAAAGAAAATGAAAAGGAGTCCCATCTCTCACATCAAACCTTTCTGCTTGAAAAGCATCTCCATAGATTCACATTCCTATGTTGAAAAAGCTCTACAACTATGGTATCATTGCATAAAAGTTTATGGAGCTGATTATTCATGAAAAAGCTGCTGAACAAAGCAAATTCCATAACTAGAATTACTGTTGTGTTTATGATGTTGATATTGTCATGCCTATTTGCGGGATGCTCCGGTACTTCACAAAACACAATGGCATCCGACGCGGAAACCTCCGGAGATTCTTTCGAAATGGCATATTTCGATCCATTTGATTATGTGGATTTAGGTGCGTACAATGGGATTGAAATCGTCGAGGACGGTCTGGATTTGTTGGTTGGTGAGGTTAGTGTAAGCTTACCATATCGTGATGAGAGCTTTGGTACGGAATGGACGCTGCGGTACTATTACTCTCTGGCGGATCCGGATGAAGACAAAGCCAACTGGGTGATTCCTGCGGATGATGATGTCGCCCGGCTGGGTATTCCTGAGATTCATTCTTTTTCTGAATTGAAGGATTATGTTTTGCAAAAAGTAAATGACAATGACGAGATCACTTCTTTTGTGCTAATCGGCGATGCCTTCATGGATCAGGTTATAGCAAATTCTTCATTTAAGGAAATCCCGGACGATGTAACCTTGTCCTGCGAAGTTGTATACACGGACTATTTGGAATCCATGCTTGCTTGTTACAATGATATCGGGGAGATTCCGGCTATGCCAAACGGCGGAAACAGTGCCTATAAAGTTTTGGTAGCCATGGCGATTGCTAAAGATAACGGAATCAGCATGGATGCCTTTGATTATGAAGAAGTGCTGAGTTCTTTAGTAGGATTATCAGTTAACAACTGAATTTAAAGAGGTGTATCTGATGCGTCGAGTTTATAGTGACGAAATAGCATCTGTTGTAAAAAGAATTGCGTCGGTTCGCAAAGAAAATTCACTGATTTTCCCTATGTTTTCCGACCTTCATGTTGACGGTACGAATACACCGGAAGCGGAGAATCTTTTGAATGCGCTGTCTGTCATTTCTGATGCGCTGGATCCAAACGCTGTCATTGACCTTGGGGATAATCTGTCCATGCTGGGCAGAAAGTATCACATTTCCAATCAGCAGCTTACCGAAATACTGACGGACTTATTGGATGCCGTCCATAATGCGGCTGACTGCCCGTTGTTTTTGGTCAACGGTAATCATGACGCTGTTGGAACGGATTTCTTTAAGCCAACCTTATGGAATCAGATTGTCCGTGGAAAATACGATAGGGCAATGGCGCATCCTCACACGCGTGGCAGTTACTACTATGTAGATTATGAACAATCTGAGCTGAGAATGGTGTTCCTGTCCGTACCTCACGAATCCAACCTAACTTCAGAACACCCAACACCGCTGTGGGCATTTGGCGCAGAGCAGCTGAATTGGCTGGAGAATGAGGCGCTGAATACAAATTATAGCGTTTTGCTCTTTTCTCATGTTCCTTTTTTCTACCGATACCGTGGTGACAACACGAAAATCTATGAAGTGTGGGATGGGCAGAAAACCGCCACAACCCGCGTTGATGCATTATGTGGTTGGATCGACGACGCACAGCAGGCAGCGAACATCATTGCACAGCGGGGAAATGTCATCGCATGTTTCAGCGGGCACACCCATGAAGATTCCCTATGGGAGCCTTACCAGCGACGTGGTGAGGATGTAAATTTTCTTCCTTGCCGCCAAGTGGTGACAACACATGCAGCACACTATCCCAGTGATGTTGGAGTTGCCATTGACATTCTGGTTTGGAACCCGGATGAGAAGCAGGTACATCTTATCCGCTTTGGTGAGGGCGCAGATCGGAGAATAGTATAATAAATGCAGACCGGGCGATGATGAAAGTCTCATCATCGCCCGGTTTGCTTATTTATTCATCTTTTGCCGTCATGGGCATGGTAGGAAGTCCCAAAGCTTCACGACACTGATTTAAACCTTCCCCGACGATCTTCATGGTGCGCTTGTAAGATCCGTAGAGGTAGTTTTTATTAGGGATGTCGAAGCGGTCCCAATCCTCGTTGGCAAGATCCAGTGGAATGATATAATAGATGTTACTGTTGTTCCGATTACGGATGACCCAGATGGGAAGAATCTCAATTTCAGCGATTTTGACGCTGCCGTCGTTCCACTTTTCAAAGGTCACGCCGAAAATCATACTGTCTTCACAGTGTCCCTCGGGAGTCTGGCTGATGTTTTCTCTGCGTTGATTGGAGACGGCGTTACCTACAGAATAGATACAATAAGTCTGATGGCCGCTGGATGAAGTGAGCGTCTCGAAGGGCTGAATTACATGGGGGTGACCGCCCACGATCACATCTACGCCAAGCTCACAGAGATTCTGTGCGATCTCCGATTGTTGTGAGTTCTGCTTTAACTGATATTCCTCACCCCAGTGGATGTAGACCATGGTAGCTTCTGCACCCTCAGCGTACATAGCAGCCAGGGTTTCTTCTACTTCCGCATAGAATTCATCCAGATGCTTGGGGTGGAAGCTGCTGATCAGATCGCAGTCATCTTTTGATACGCTGATGCCGTTAAGCGTCTTCCTGCCGTCGGATGTATCGCCGGTTTCATAGGTGTAGCATACCATGCCAACTTTAATGCCGTTGATATCCTGCACTACATAGTTGGGAGTATCAACATCCAGACGGGTGCCAAGATGTGGCATTTCTTTTTCATTCAAAACTTCCTGTGTGCGTACAAAACCGCTGTGACCGCCATCGTAGGTATGATTGTTGGCGTTGAGCAGCATGTCCACACCGGAATCCTTCAATGCGTCTACGATGCTGTCAGGGCAGTTAAAGGTAGGGTAACCGCTGTAGCCTTTATCTTTACCGGAGAGGGTAACTTCCAGATTAGCCACCATGAAATCGTATTTCTGATAATATTCGCTGATATAGGTGAAAATGCTGCTGAAATCATAAATACCGTCACCTTGATAAGCATCATTGTATACAGGACTATGAATCAATACATCACCCGTAACGCCGACAGACGCGGTTGACACAACAAATGGTTCTGTAGGAACTGTCGTAGGCTCTGTTGTTGGTTCTGTGGTCGGCTCCGTTGTCGGTTCGGTTGTTGGTGCAGCGGTAGTTGTAGGAACCGTGTCAGTGGTGGGTGTTGTGGGTTCGTACAAATCGCTGCCAATATAAAAGTACAATGTGGCAGCCGCTATTACAAGCAGTAACAGTATGGCAATCAATACACCGTAAGAACGGCGTTTTTGATATTTACCTCTTGGCATATCAGTGTCCTCGTTTCTTTTTGATTACACCATTATACTAATTATTATAAAATGTGTCAACATGACAATTCATACTATCAATTCTTTGCGGTGTCTGCTATAATGTAGGTATTACGGCTTGGAGGGATACAGATGACACGTTTTTTTGTTGATGCTGATGATCTGGGGCAAAATACAATTGTTTTAACCGGTGAAAATGCTTCCCATGCAAAAGTTTTGCGTTTGAAGGCAGACGAACAGGTCCTCGTGTGTGACGGGCAGGGCAGGGAAGCCCTCTGTAAGGTCTCACAGCACAGTGGCGATGAGTTTGAGCTGGAAGTCGTTGAACTCCGGGAATCCTTATCTGAGGCCCGTGTAGCGGTCAGTATCTATATGGCATTGCCAAAAGCGGATAAATTGGAACATGTGATCCAGAAGGCAACGGAGCTTGGGGCCTGCGAGATCGTGACATTCCCGACAAGCAGATGCGTTTCCAGGCCCGATGATAAGAGCCTGAAAAAGAAACTGGAGCGCTGGCAGAAGATCGCTGCTTCTGCCTCTGAGCAATCCGGCCGTGGCAGGATCCCGGAAGTTGTGGTGTTACCCAGTTATGCTGAAGCACTTAAGCGTGCGTCGCAAGCGGATAAAGCAATCGTCTTTTACGAGAATGAACATGCCACGACTCTGCGCAAAGCGCTGACAGAAGGGGCGTATCACACTGTCAGCCTTCTTTCCGGCCCGGAGGGCGGTTTTGAGGAAAGCGAGATCGAGCAGGCCAGAAAAGCCGGTTTGCGGGTATGTACGTTGGGGAGACGGATTCTTCGCTGTGAGACCGCTCCGCTGTGCGGACTTTCTGCGGTTATGTACGACGCAGGTGAATTCTGAATATAAATTGCCAGCCGTGAATCGGCTGGCAATAATTCAATGCTGTTTGCTTACTTGTGATATTTGCTTCCGGCCTGGATGGCTTCGCTGCGGTATAACTGCTCCAACACCATAATGCGGGCAAGATGGTGCGGGAAGGTCATCGGCCCCATAGAAAGCTTGAAATCTGCCCGCTCTTTGACACGTTGTGACATACCAAAGGACGAACCAATCAAAAAACAGGCACTGCTTTTTCCGGACAGTTTCACTTCTTTCATCTTTTGTGCCAACGCTTCAGAAGAAATGACTTTTCCTTCCGGTGTCAGTGTGCAGAACCATGCACCTTTCGGTATCTTACTGAAAATTAGCTCGGCTTCCTTTTCTAAACCTGCGTTGATCTCAGCGGGGGATGGGTCTTCCGGCAGCCTTGTTTCCGGCAATTCCAAAATTTGAAAATTGCAGTATCCTCTCAAGCGCTTCATATATTCATCGGCGGCAGACAGGTAAAATTTTTCCTTCAGCTTGCCGACAGTGATCAATGTAATATCAAACATATATACGGTCCTTTCGGGTATTTTGTTTATTATACCACGAAATTTTGCCTGTTTCAATGGTGGAATGGATCCTTTGTAACCGGGCATACTAACTTCAAAGGGGGGCGTATCATCATGAAGCACAAGTCGGATGTTGAAATTCCTTATGTATTTCCTACGGATCACCACATGGCACCTTTTCAGGAACCCTTGTGGTATGAGCCATATACCAACTATATTGGCGTTGTTCGTGATGCGATTGAAAAGGCAACTGAGGACGAAGAAGTCTTTTACTAAAAAGGACAGCAGCAAAGAAGTATTGCTGCTGTCCTTTCTTCTATTGTTTCTTTTTGTATTTCGCTCTTGTTGCCATTCCACCTCGTATGTGCCTTTGTGCTTTATTTATGTCCAGAATTTGACGCACCTGCAAATACAGGGCTTTATTGCATCGTTGTAGCCTTTGGGAAAGATCCTTATGTACAGTAGATTTTGAGATACCAAAGTGTTTTGCCGCAGCTCTGACAGTCGCTCCGGTTTGAATCATGTACACAGCCAGCTCGCAGGCCCGCTCATCAATCGTATCTGTCATAGTCTTCCCTCCGATGCTGTGTGCTGGAATAAGTCTATGTATCCAATGGCAGAATATGTATTCTTGACAGTGGGAATAAATGTCGGTAGAATAGATGTATATTCTACCAAAGGAAGAAATTGTGCATATGATATATTTCAATAACGATTACAGTGAGGGCTGCCACAGTGCGGTGCTGCAAAAATTGACCGAAACCAATATGGAGCAGACTTACGGATATGGAATGGACGATTACTGTGCCTGCGCGGCACAGAAGATCCGTCGGCTGTGTGGCAACGATAATTTGGCTGTCCATTTTCTGGTCGGTGGAACACAGACAAATCTGACGGTGATTTCTGCTGCATTAAGACCTCATCAAGGCGTCCTCGGAGCTAATACGGCGCATGTGCAGGTCCACGAAACCGGTGCCATTGAAGCTACCGGACATAAGGTGCTGAGCCTGCCCTCCGATGACGGTAAAATCAGTGC
The DNA here is from genome assembly GCA_045606145.1 of Faecousia sp. Lineage (GTDB taxonomy): Bacteria > Bacillota > Clostridia > Oscillospirales > Oscillospiraceae > Faecousia. Next base: position 2,201 of record JAZURG010000208.1, on the reverse strand, counting down.
GGAACAAATCGAGGCTGCGGTATCCGCTCACTTTTCAGACGAAGCGGCAGAGCACACAGTGCAGCCCAAAATGGTCTATATCAGTAATCCCACGGAACTGGGTACGATTTACTCTTTGTCTGAGTTGGAGGCTATATCTGAATCCTGTAAAAAGCATGGCTTATATTTGTTTCTGGATGGTGCCCGCCTTGGTTATGGCTTGACAGCAACGGGAAATGATGTGACCATGGCAGATCTGGCGCGTCTGTGTGATGTGTTCTATATCGGCGGTACCAAAGTTGGTGCTTTGTTTGGCGAGGCTGTGGTGATTTCTAACCCAGCTATTGCTGAAGATTTTAGATATCTCATTAAGCAGCATGGCGGCATGCTTGCCAAGGGCCGCCTGTTGGGAATTCAGTTTGCCGCGCTTTTGGAAAATGATTTGTATTTTAAAATTGCCAGACATGCTAATGCACTGGCCGATCAGTTGCGGGAAACCTTGGATAGGCTTGGCTATCCACTGCTTGTACCGGGTGTTACCAATCAGGTGTTTCCCATCCTGCCGGATACTCTGTTAGTGAAGCTCAGTGAAAAGTTCAGTTTCACAGAGCAGCAGAGAGTCAATGAAACACATCGTGCGGTTCGCTTTTGTACAAGTTGGGCAACAACAAAAGAGAATGTTGATTTGCTCTGCAATGCCCTTGCAGAATTGTCAAGATAATCCTTTTTGTTCACGAAATCGCAAAAATTCTGATATATCCTTATTACAAAGGAGGGAATCGGTTTGCATTTTGATAAGAAGTCATTAAGAAATATTTTTTTCGGTGTTGCTGCCTGTATTATTCTGTACTGGATCCTGCACGAAACGGAACGGTTTAACAGTGTATATTCCGTGATTAAAGGGGTGTTTGCTCCGTTTGTATTTGGTTCCGGTTTGGCTTTTGTTTTGAATGTCCCAATGCGGAGCATTGAAAACAAGCTTCTGTGCATTAAGAATCAAGGACTTCGCCGTGTATTTGCTGTCCTGCTGACGATCATTATTGTTTTATTGGTTTTATCATTGGTTCTGTATTTGTTGATCCCTCAGGTGATTGCCACCGCCACGAGCCTGATCGCAAAGCTGCCGGGGTTTTTTAACGATGTACAAGCACGGCTGACAGTGTTTCTGGAAGAACACCCGAGACTCCTTGAATGGGTAATTGAGAATACGGATTTTGAAAATATCAATTATGGCCAGTTGATCCAGAATGTGTTGAACATGGCGGGCGATGAGTTGGCTGGTCTTGCGGGCAGCGCATTCAATGCCATTGGCGGTTTTGCTACAGGTCTTGTAAATTTCGTGATTGGTTTTGTTTTTGCCCTGTATTGCCTGTTCAGCAAGGAAACCCTTGCCCGGCAGGGAAGAAAGCTGATGTATGCTTTCCTGCCCGAAAGATGGAGCGATAATACCATTCGGATTCTGCGTCTGACCAACAGTACCTTCTCAAATTTCCTGTCGGGACAGTGTCTTGAAGTATGCATCCTGGGCTGTTTATTTGCGGTAAGTATGGCGATTTTCCGCATGCCATACATCCCGTTAGTCAGCGTTCTTGTTGCTGTAACCGCGTTTATACCTGTTGTAGGCGCGTTCGTCGGTTGCATCTTCGGTGCGTTCTTTATTCTGGTTGATAATCCGATTCAAGCTGTCGGATTTGTGGTTATGTTCCTGATTTTACAGCAGATCGAGAATAATCTGATCTATCCCAGAGTGGTTGGTACTTCCATCGGTTTGCCCGGTATGTGGGTGCTGGTGGCCGTAGCCATCGGTGGCGAGCTGATGGGTGTTGCGGGTATGTTCCTGATGATTCCGTTGGCATCGGTGCTGTATACGCTGACCAGAGAGATTACACAGGCAAATTTGCAGAACAAAAATATCGATGGTTCAAAGCTGGAACCCCAACCGCCGGAATTGCGTTCTCACTTTAAAGAAAAACGTGAGAGTGTCCGGAAAAAGCGGATGGCGGAAAGATTAAAAAAGGCTATGAAACGCTCTGGTAAGAGTAAATAATAGGAAACCACTGCAGTTCAACTGCAGTGGTTTCTCAGCTTGTCAAAAAAGTATAGATTTTAGAATCTCAACCGCACAGCGTATATGAGGTGGTGTTACTTTCTTGTCGCCGAACAAGAAAGTAACCAAAGAAGTCGGCATAGGGGAGGAACTGAGTTCATTGCTCCCGCATTCA
>JAZURG010000207.1:0-15667 GCA_045606145.1 Faecousia sp. | reverse complement strand
GCTCCGGCGTCCATACTCGTCTGGTCTGCCCCTTCTTCACTATTACCACCTCCAAATGTATTTTAGCATAAAGAAAAGGTAGACAACATGGTGGTTTTCCATGTGTCTACCTTTATCTTACAACTTCACTTAGCCGGAGGTTTTGACTAGTCTTGCTTGGGAATATTTTTCATAGTCAAGCCGATACGGTGGCGCTTTTCGTCCACCTCCAGAACAGCAACCTTTACCACGTCCCCCACTTTCACCGCTTCACTGGGGTGACGCAGACGGTGGTTTGCAACTTGAGAAATGTGTACCAAGCCGTCCTGGTGAACACCGATGTCCACAAACACACCGAAATCGATGACATTGCGAACGGTGCCTGTCAGCACCATACCCGGCTTCAGATCCTTCATTTCCAGCACATCCTTGCGCAGGATGGGAGCGGGCAGCTCATCACGGGGGTCACGGCCCGGCTTTAACAGTTCCTTTGCGATATCCTGCAAAGTTGGCTCACCCACACCGCACTGCTGTGCCAGATTGGCAAGGCCTAATTCCTCGATCCGTTGCGGCAGGTCGGTAAGCTTTCCGGGAATATCCTTCTTGTCATAGCCGCAGAGCTTCAACAGTTGATAAGCAGCTTCGTAGGATTCCGGATGCACACCGGTGTTGTCCAGAATCTCCTTGCTTTCCGGGACCCGCAGGAAGCCGGCGCACTGCTGGAATGCCTTGGGACCCAACTTGGGCACTTTTTTCACCTGGGAACGGGAAGTAAAGGCACCGTTTTCTTCCCGATAGGCAACGATATTTTTCGCGGTAGCAGCGGTCAAGCCGGAAACCTGCTTGAGCAAGCTCTGGGATGCGGTATTCAGATCCACACCAACAGCGTTCACGCAATCCTCCACCACACCGCCCAAAGCAGCATCCAGTTCCTTCTGGGGGCAGTCATGCTGATACTGGCCGACACCGATAGCCTTGGGGTCGATCTTCACAAGCTCTGCCAGGGGATCCTGTAAGCGGCGGGCAATGGACACCGCGCTGCGCAGATTCACATCAAATTCAGGAAATTCCTCTGCCGCCAGCACAGATGCGGAATAGACAGAAGCACCGGCTTCATTGACGATGGCATAGCTGGCATCCGGGAAGCTTTTCAGCAGCTCCACAGTCATGGCTTCGGTCTCTCTGGAAGCGGTTCCGTTGCCGATGGCAATATGCCTGACACCGTGACGGCGCATCATACGGCCAAGAATTTCAATGGCCTCTTCCTTTTTGCGCTGGCTGAAGGTAGGATAGACCACATTGGTATCCAAAACCTTTCCGGTACCGTCTACGATGGCCACCTTACAGCCGTTGCGGTAGCCGGGATCCAGACCCATGGTCACAAAACCCTTAACAGGGGGCTGCATCAGCAGCGGCTTCAGATTCAGGGCAAAATTATGGATGGCGCCCTGGCTGGCCATGTCGGTCAGATCGTTTCTGGCTTCCCGCTGTACAGAAGGCAGGATCAACCGGTCATAAGCATCCTCTGCCGCCGCACGGACAAACGCGGACACATGCATACCGGGTTTCAGTGCATGACGGCACACCAGGGCAGCGCCCTCGTTTCCGGGCAGAGCAATGGTGATTTTTAAAAATTCTTCCTTTTCGCCACGGTTCAGCGCCAAAACCTGATGACCCTGCAAACGGGAAATGGGACAGGAAAAATCGTAATACAGCCGATAGACACTGTCGTTTTCCGGATCGGCAGCCTTGGAGATCAGCACCGCACGGCGGTTCATCAGTTCCCGCAGACTCTTGCGGATAGCGGGATCATCGGAAAGATCCTCCGCAATGATGTCCGAAGCACCTGCCAGTGCGTCTTCAACGGTCTCAACGCCCAGTTCCGGGTTTACATAATTTCCTGCCAGCGCTGCTGGGTCGCTGCCATCCTGAGAAAAGATCGCCTGTGCCAAAGGCTCCAGGCCCTTTTCTCTTGCCACAGAGCCACGGGTACGGCGCTTCTGCTTATAGGGGCGGTACAGGTCTTCCACCTCTGCCTGTGTGGCGGCAGCGTCAATAGCAGCAGCCAATTCCTCTGTCAGCTTGCCCTGTGCTTCAATGGCAGACTTCACTTCATCCCGGCGGGCCTGGAGATTGCGCAGATAGGTCAAACGGGTTTCCAAAGTGCGCAGCGCCGTATCATCCATAGCACCATGCATTTCTTTACGGTAACGGGCAATAAAGGGAATGGTATTTCCCTCATCCATCAGCGTGATAACATTTTCAATATATTCCAGTTTCCGGCCCAGTTCCTCGGCCAGAATTTCAGCTATCGTTCTCATAAAGCACTCCTTTCAAATAACCGGTAGGTATCATACCACAAAATGGAAAAAAAGAAAAGTGTATTTTGTGCAGCCGTCCGCCATTACTCCGATAAATGATTGTTTATAATTCCATCATACTATCCCGGTTGGAAGCATAGGCTGTACCACTAACGCGTGGAGGGATCAGTATGAAAAAAGCGGTATGGTTGATGGTAGTTGCTGCCTTGCTTGTGGGAATATTCCCCGTCCATGCAAAGGCCGTGGATTTGAATGTGGCAGGCAAAAGCGCCTTGCTGATGGACGTGACCACCGGCACGATCCTATACGAGCACAATGCCCATGAAGCTTTGGCTCCAGCCTCCGTCACCAAGGTCATGACCATGCTGCTGATTATGGAGGCCATAGATTCCGGCAGGATCCACTGGGAGGACACCGTCACCGCCTCCGAAGCAGCCGCCGCCAAGGGAGGCAGCCAGGTCTACCTGAAGGTGGGAGAAGCCATGAGCGTTTCCGATATGGTCAAATCCATCGCCGTTTCCTCCGCCAACGATTGCGCCTGCGCCATGGCGGAGCATCTGGCCGGTTCGGAATCGGCCTTCGTGGAACTAATGAACAGCAGAGCCAAAGAACTGGGCATGAACGATACCCACTTTGTCAACTGCACCGGCCTTGACGACAGTGAAGAGGCGAAGTCCCATCTGACCTCTGCCCACGATATTGCTTTGATGAGTCGGGAGCTACTGAAGCATCATCCCGCTATCAAGCAGTTTACCACCATCTGGATGGATACCGTACGGGACGGTGCTTTCGGCCTTTCCAATACCAACAAGTTGATCCGGTTTTATAATGGGGCAACAGGCCTGAAAACCGGCTTTACCTCCGGTGCAGGCTACTGCCTTTCCGCTTCCGCGGAGCGGGATGGGATGGAACTGATCGCGGTGGTCATGGGCTGCGAAACATCACAGGACCGCTTCGCTGCCTGTAAAAGCATGCTGGACTATGGCTTCGCCAACTTTGCCCTTATTACGCCGCAGTTGGAAGGTACCGCCTCCGTCCCTGTAAAGCTGGGCATCGGCAAAACCGTTACCGCCATTCCGGGTGAAGAAACCGCGCTGCTCATTGATAAGGCACAAAAGGGCATGATCTCTATGGCGCTGACACTGGACGAAAGTGTCACTGCCCCGGTCAGCCGCGGGCAAAAACTGGGAACCATGACCATCAAAGCCGGGGAGCAGGTATTGGCCCAAGTCCCCATGGTTGCCAGCGAAGCTATTCCGCGGCTCACTTTCTGGCAGATTTTTGAGCAGGTTCTGCGCCGTATTGCTATGGCCAAGGAAGCAGAATAAATGATCGTTTAGCGGCCCATGGCTCTCCCTTTGGGAGAGCTGTCAGCGAAGCTGACTGAGAGGGTTTTCCACTGCCAACGCCCTCTCGGTCACGGCTTACGCCGTGCCACCTCTCCCATAGAGAGAGGCCGGTTTGCACCGGCCTTTGCATAACTTATATCACAATGCCCAATTCCGCAGGCTGGAACCGGGGACACACATTCTCAGAGGAAGTAATGACCGAGGCGGCCAGAACCGAACCAATCTCGATGGCCTGGGACATAGTCTTTCCATAGGTCAGACCGATGGAAACACCGGCGCAGAATGCGTCACCGGCACCTGTGGTATCCTTGACCTGCACCTTCCGGGCAGGGCAGATACCGCTGTCGCCTGTACGGGCAGCATAGACAGCCCCCTGCTCACCCATAGTGACCACCATGGAAGGAATCTGTGCCTGCACCACCTTTTGAGCCAGGATCTGCCGCATCTGCTCCGGAGAATTGCCGGTATAATCATCCAGAAACAGCATTCCCGCTTCCTGCTGATTGCAGATAAAGCAATCAAAGCTGCGCAGAAAATCCCGTCGTTTGACAGCAATGCTCATATTGGAAACCAAACCAAAGAGCTTTACTCCGTGCTTTTGTGCCAGCTCCAGTGTCAGCTTTACGATTTCCTTATCCAGATCCACTTCTATCACCACGGAATCCGCCTGGGAGAAGATCTCATCACCCTTTTCCTTTAGCAGCTCCACAATTGGCAGCATATTGGGCCGCTGGGAAATGGAGCCTGCCACATCACCGTTGTTATCAAATACTGCAAGCCATGTACCCATGCCACCGGGAATGGTCATCACATACCGGGTATTGACCTTGTGATTATTGAGCTTTTGCAGCACATCAGCGCCCATGGGCGTATCGTCCACAATGCCCAAAAAGGTTGGCCGCAGCTCCACATTGGCAATATCCTCCACCACATTTCTGGCTACGCCGCCATGAATATATTCCACCCGGCCTACATTTCGCCCGGTGGGCAAATAGGCATCCTCCGGAAATCCCTTGATATCTACAAAAGTCGCGCCAATGACAACGATTCCCATGATCCGGTCCCCTTCCTTCTTTTTCCCCATCCTATCATAAAATACCCATTTGCGCAATCGGAAAACCATACTTCCACTTCGATCCTTGTTCCGGAAAAGTATAGGTTTCCGGAAGATCAACTCCATATGCTGCACGGTTTGTATTCCGAATATCTATAGATTTTTACAAATCTGCTATTGCGGTATGCCTCCCGGCGGGCTCCATTTCTTGTTCGGTACAAGAAAGTAACACAAACTCCATATGCTGTGTTGTTGATCTTCCGGAAATCTATAGTTTTCTAACATCCATAATATCTATGCCGTTTTTTATGGCATTGATATTTTTTCGAAGACCTGCGCATAATAGCATGGGGTGAAAGTATGACAGATTCCCTTTGGAAAAAAACCACATCCATGCCGGCATTTCCTTCCTTGCAGGGCAGTGTCCGAACGGATGTGCTGATTATCGGCGGTGGAATTGCCGGCATTCTCTGCGCCCATATGCTCTCCCAGGCCGGAATGGAATATATATTGGTTGAGGAGCGGGAGATCTGCGGCGGCATCACAGAAAATACCACCGCTAAAATCACCGCCCAGCATGGATTGGTTTTTGACCGGCTTCTGCGCCGCTTCGGAAAAGAGCGCGCAGAGCGCTACCTGCAGGCAAATCTTGACGCAGTGGAACAATACCGAACACTGTGCCGGAACATCGATTGCGGCTTTCAAGACCAGAATTCCTTCGTTTACAGTAGCGATGAAGCAGAATTGCAGCAGGAAATGGATGCCTTGCAAAAACTCTCCTACAATGCCAAACTTGTCCGGGAGATCCCGCTGCCCATCAAATGCGCGGGTGCGGTAGGTTTCGGCGCCCAGGCCCAGTTCCATCCCCTTCGCTTTTTGAGCCACATTGCCAAGGATCTTAATATTCGGGAGCATACCGTGGTAAGAGAATTGCGGGGCTGCACCGCCGTTACCAACGGCGGGCGCATCAAGGCAGACCGGATCATTGTGGCGACTCACTTCCCATTTCTGAATAAGCACGGTGCTTACTTTTTAAAGCTGTACCAGCAGCGGTCTTATGTGCTGGCTCTGGAGCAGGCCCAAAAGTTGGACGGCATGTATATTGGCAGCGAAAAGAACAGCCTGTCCTTCCGTAGCTGCGATGATCTGCTGCTTTTAGGCGGTGGCGGACACCGCACCGGAAAAACCGGCGGCAACTGGGCAGAGCTGAAAAACTTTGCCCAGCTCCATTACCCCGGTGCCACCGCACGGTATCAATGGGCCACCCAGGATTGCATGAGCCTGGACGGGCTTCCCTATATTGGCAGTTACAGCAGCGGCACCAGGGGTCTGTATGTGACCACCGGCTTTAACAAGTGGGGCATGACCAATGCCATGGCCGGTGCCATACTGCTGCGGGACCTGCTCCAGGGGAAAGAAAATCCCTATGCCGACGTGGTCTCTCCCAGCCGGAGCATCCTGCGGCCGCAGCTTCTGGTCAACGGCTTTGAAGCCACAGGCAACCTGCTGCGTTTTTCCAAAAAGCGCTGCCCGCACTTAGGCTGCGCACTGAAATGGAATCCTCAGGAACGAAGCTGGGATTGTCCCTGTCATGGCTCCCGGTTTGACTTGGAGGGCCATCGGCTGAACAATCCCGCCACCGGTGATCTGAAAGAATAAAACAGTGGAAAGTCTTTACACTTTCCACTGTTTTTTGTTATAATGAGCTGTAACCAAAAGCCGCGCATTTACGACATAGTATTCAGAAGCGGAAAGGAGTCCCGCTATGGAAGACCTGCAGATCGTGGACCTGTACTGGCAAAGAGATCAACTGGCCATCGAGCATACCCAGAAAAAGTATGGGCGCTATCTGGCCAAAGTAGCTTATCAGATTTTATATGACCTTGAGGACTGTGCGGAAAGTGTCAATGATACATACATGGCTGCCTGGAACGCGATACCGCCCCACAGGCCCCAGTCTTTGTGCGCCTTTTTAAGTAAGCTGACACGACGGATCTCCATTGACCTGCTTCGCAAAAAGCAAAGCGCCAAGCGCGGCGGTGGTGAATATGAAATGTCACTGGAAGAACTGAGCCAGTGTCTGCCCGGGGGGCACGATCCGGAAGAATCGGCCGCAGGCCGGGAATTGGTAAAGGCCATTGAAGCTTTTTTGTTTGCCCTGCCGGAGAAGACCAGGAATGTGTTTATCGGCAGATATTTTTACATGGACAGTGTCAAGGAAGTGGCCCGCTATTGCGGTTTGAGCGAAAGTAATGCAAAGGTGGTGCTGCACCGTACCCGCACTGCTTTGCACGAGTATTTGAAGGAGGAGGGATATCTGTGAACGAGCATCAGCTTCACGATGCCATTGGCGAGATATCTGAAGAACTGATCGATCCCGTGGCAAGGCTGCGGCAAAAGAAACGGTATCCCGTGGCCAAATGGGCAGCCATTGCCGCATGTCTGTGCCTGCTTTTGAGTCTGCCTTTCACGTGGAATACCTTTAACGCCGCAAAGTCCGAAAGCATGACCACACAGTTTGCGCCGGAATCCAATATGGCAAACCGGTTCGACGGCATTCTGGACAAAACCGAAGACTCGGCAGAGGAAAAGATCACAGAGGCCTCTGCCTTCCTGGCCAAGGTTCTGGAAGTAAATGACGGTTGTGTGCTGGTAGAACCTCTGGAAGGCCAGCAGGAATTGCTGTGCAGCGATAAGATCTATGTTGCCTTCGGAAAACTGGCCCAGGCACCGGAGATCCGGGAAGGTGATATTTTGCGGATCCGCTACGACGGCATGATCCAAGAAACCTATCCCGCCCAGATCAACGGCACTTACATAATCGAAATCGTTGAATAAGACGCGCCCGGAGTGACCAATGTCACTTCGGGTATTTTTTCACAAAACTGTACTGCAAATGGTCGTTTACGGGCCTAATGGCTCAATTGAAAAATCTGCCCTGTCGGATGACAGGGCAGATTACGGTTAGCGGACGTATTCGATGACCACGCGGCGGTTAGGTTCGACACCGGTGGAATGGGTGGTGATGTTTTCCATCTCCTGCAATGTAGCGTGGATCACATGACGCTCGTAGGCATTCATAGGCTCCAGAGTGGTACGGCGGCGGTTCTTCAAAACCTGCTGTGCCTTTTTACGGGCATAGCGGCGCAGGGAGTCCTCCCGCTTCTCACGGTACTCTTCGGCATCTACATTGATGCGGATATGACCCTCGGAGCCACGCTTGATGGAATAGTTACACAAGTGCTGAATGGCATCCAGAGTATCACCGCGGCGACCGATCAGATAACCAAGATCATCGCCCACCAGATCAACCTTATAAGTGTTTTTGTCGACCTTCCATGCGTGAGGAACAGCACTGGAACCCATGTGCTCCAGCAGACCCTTCAGAAACTTCTCGATTTCTTCCTCGGTGCTGCCTGCTTCAGCAGGCGCATAAGTCTTAGGCTCCTTAGGTGCCTTGGGTGCTTCTTCCTTGGGCGCCTTGGGCTGCTTTTCAGCCTTGGGCGCTTTTGCTTTGGGTTCTGCCTTCTTGGGCTCGGCCTTAGGCGCTTCTGCCTTGGGTTCTGCTTTGGGCGCGTCGGCTTTCGGTGCTTCCGCCTTGGGGACCTGAGGCTTCTTAGCCTTAGGCTTGGAACGGGACGCAGAAGACAGCGCCACCTTGGGCGCTTCGGGAACGGGGTCAGGTGCTTCGTAAGTTACCTGAATTCTGGCAGGTGCAGCGCCAAATCCCAAGAAGCCGGCCTTCGCCTGAGACAGTACCTGAACGGAAACATCGTCACGCTCCAAACCCAACTGGGCCAAAGCGGCATCAATGGCTAATTCAATTGTTTTGCCGGTGGTAATCAGTGTTTTTTCCATGGTTTACTCCTCCGTGGATGCTTGGCTGTAACGGTTGGGATCGTAGGCACGGCCCTTGCAGAAGGGACGGTCAGCAATACCGGACAGAGTGGTTTTTTCCTCTTCCGTTTCCTCTACTACAATACCCTTTCTGGCAGCGTATTCCTTAGCTGCAGCAGCCTTAGCAGCTTCTGCTTCACGCTGCTGCTTCTGTTGCAGCTTCTTCTTACTGGTGTTTTCGGTAATGCCGTCGGGGTTTGCGGCGCGGCGCTCTGCGCGCAGACGCTCCTTTTCGGCTTCAATGCGCTCAGCTTCCAGAGCCTTCTGGAGACGGATAGCATCTTCTTCATCATAGATCTTACGGTATTTCTTGGTCAGATAGACATCAGCGACGGTGGACACGACACCCTGAACAAACCAGTACAGGCTCAGTGCGGCGGGAACGGTAAAGCCGATCCACAAAGACATCAGAGGCATTATCCACATCATTGTCTTGCCGCTCTGATTGGCCTTGGAACTCTTTGCGGTTTCCTCATCCTGAATACCCTTCTCGTTGGTAACAACGGAGTCGTTCATCTTCATGGAGATATGCATGCTCAGAACCTGGCTGCCGGCAGACAGCAGGGGCACGAGGAAAGCGCCGATGGTTGCCCAGTTATAGGCATCCCACGCGAATACATTGAACTGAGGAATCAGGCCCATGTCAATGCCCAGGAAGTTGAAGTTAACACCGGCCTTGGCGGTTTCACTCAGAACAATGCCGGCCTGCTCCAGCTGGGGCAGAAAATCGGGGATATACTTGGCGGCAACCACCTGGTCGTAGTAGCTGTTGTTTGAGAAAATGCCCTCGGCAGCCAATCCTTTGATGACTTCCACAATTTTCTCGGCAACAGCCAGATCTTCGCCCAGCATGTAGACGATAGGCTGACGGATAACGGTGAACAGGGGAATCAAAACAAACAGGGGAATCAGGCCCCAAAGGCAGCCGCCGCCCATGGACACGCCCTCTTCCTTATAAAGCGCCTGGATCGCTTCGCTCTGCTTTTGTTGGTCGTTTGCGTACTTCTCCTGGATGACCTTCAACCGGGGAGACAAACGGGACATTTTCATAGAGCTCTTCTTGCTCTTGGCGGTGATAGGCATAAGAATGATCTTTACCAAAACGGCAAAGATGATCATCGCGACACCGTAGTTATTGGTCAGCTGGTACAACTGGCCCAGCAGCCAACCGAAAGGCACGGTGACGATATCAGAAAGCTGGAATGCGAGAATCATTATTTATTCCTCCTTAAGGAACTGGGTCGTAAAAATCACCCTTATAAAAAGGATTGCAGCGCAGCAGCCGTTTGAAGGCCAGCCAGCCGCCTTTTATGACCCCATACTTTGTGATAGCTTCGTATGCGTAAGCAGAGCAGGTGGGTGTGAATCGACAGCTTGGGGGAGTAGCAGGAGAAATGGAACGCCGGTAAAAAGAAATCAATGCGAGCAGAATTTTTTTCATATTGCTTGCTCACCTTCCGGGATCAAGAGGCCGCTTTTTTGGGCCAGGGAAAGAAACGCACCGGTTAGTTTTCCGAAGGGCGCTTCTACAGCACGGGTCCTGGCCACTACCACAATGTCCCAACCGGGCGCGAATCGCTGTTCGTTGAGACGGTAGATCTCCCGGATTCTGCGGCGGGTACGGTTGCGTACCACGGCATGACCCAGTTTTTTACTGACCGTGATGCCAATGCGGTTGCCTTCTGTCCGGTTAGGCCGGGCATACAGCACGAAATAGGAATTGGCAACACCCTTAGAGCTGTAAAGCTTTCGGAAAATATGATTTTTTTTCAAACTAATTGAAAATTTCATAAATTTCTCCCATATTTGATATCCATAAAAAAGAATATCATGGACAGCCGATAAAACAGATCATTCGGCCATGGGCAATGAGATGTTTTCAGAGGTTGTCCTAAAGAAAAAGGGAGCGGGGCGAATCATCCATTCGCCCCGCACAGACTCCCGTTTCGCTATGAGCTGTCCTAGCTGTGGTCACCCACGAGTCGGTGCTCAAGCAGACAGAACCTTGCGGCCCTTAGCACGGCGGCGGGCAAGAACCTTACGGCCGTTGGAAGTAGCCATTCTCTGACGGAAACCATGGACCTTGGATCTATGGCGACGGCTGGGCTGATAGGTACGCTTCATGAGTACACCTCCTGTCAAAAATCAATCATGCTCAACAGTTAGAATCTAACCGCAGCAACACATAATAACTGACCATAATTGGTCATGCTAGACCAGTATAACCGAAAAATGCAACCAGGTCAATAACTTTTTTTGTATTTTCACGCAATTTTTACGGAAAAAGATAAGAAATTTGGGATTCAAACTCCACCCCATGGGGGGAAACTGTATCCGTAGCGGCTACACAGCGGCGAACAAAGTCCGCGGCCAACACACCGCTTTCGTAAACGGAGCGGCCTCGCAGCAGGCTTCCGGTGAAAACAGCGGTATAAAGATCTCCGGTGCCATGGCACTGCCGGGGAATCACCGGGGTGTAATAGGAGAAAAAAGCTCCCGTTTTTTCCTGTCCACAGAAGCCAATGGTTCCACCCTTGCCGGTGACACCGGTAATGACAACTGCCTTGGCAGGAAAACGCTGCAGCAGCTTGCTGGTTAAATCCTGTAAATAATCACTGCCGGGCTGCGCTTGGTAGGGAGTTTCCGTCAGCAGCGCGGCTTCTGTGACATTGGGCAGCAGAATGTCCGCTGCAGCACAGAGCTTTGCCATTGCTGCCACATGATCATCCCCTAAGCGGCTGTAAAGTCTGCCGTGGTCACCCATGGCAGGGTCTACGATCACAGTGCTTCCCTGGGCCTTATATTTTGCGAGCAGTGGAAGAACGGTTTCTGCCTGCCCGGCATCTGCCATATATCCGGAGGTAACGGCATCAAAAGCAATCCCGACGGTTTCCCAATGGCGGTCAAAGCTTGCCAAATGGCTTGTCAGTGAAAGCACCTCCGGCTGGGGAAAGCCGGTGTGGGTACTGAGTACCGCGGTGGGCAGAACACTGCACCGGATGCCCATGGCACTGATCACCGGCAGGGCCACGGTCAAGCTGCAGCGGCCCACGCAGGAAAGGTCCTGAATAGAAAGTACGGATTTCATAATTACTCCTGGTTGCGCTTCTTCATCAGCTCACGCATACGCTGGCTGTGATCCAGAACACGCTTTCGGATGCGCAGGGTCTTGGGTGTGCATTCCAGAAGCTCGTCGTCCGCCAAGAATTCCAGACACTGCTCCAGAGAATAAATCTTCGGGGAGGTCAAACGCAGGGCTTCGTCAGAACCGGAGGCACGCATATTGGTCAGCTGCTTTTTCTTGCAGACATTGACGGTCATATCCTCGTTGCGGCTGCAGATACCGACAACCATACCGGCGTAGACAGGCGTGCCGGGGCCGATGAACAGAGCGCCACGCTCCTGGGCACCGTGCAGGCCGTAGGTAACAGCTTCGCCGCTTTCAAATGCGATCAAAGAACCGGTTAGACGGCGCTCGATCTCACCCTTCATAGGCGCGTAGTTTTCCAGAACGGAGGACATGATGCCCTCGCCACGGGTATCGGTGAGGAATTCGCTGCGGTAGCCGAACAGACCTCTGGAAGGAACCATGAATTCCAGACGGTAGCGGCTGCCCATGGGGGTCATGCTGAGCAGGTCTGCCTTCCGGCGGCCCATCTTTTCAATGACGCTGCCCATGCACTCTTCGGGAACGTCAGCCACCATCCGCTCGATAGGCTCGCAGAGCTTGCCGTCAATAACCTTGGTCAGAACACGGGGAGTGGAAACGGAGAACTCATAGCCTTCCCGGCGCATGGTCTCCATCAAAATGGACAGGTGCATTTCACCGCGGCCGGCCACGTTGAAAGCATCGGTACCCTGCTCGGTAACATGGAGGGAAACATCCTTCAGGAGCTCCTTTTCCAGACGGTCACGAAGGTTTCGGGAGGTGACAAATTTACCTTCCCGGCCCGCAAAGGGGGAATCGTTGACGGCAAAGGTCATTTCAATGGTGGGGTCAGAGATCTTTACAAAGGGCAGGGGTTCTACAGTTTCGGGAGCGCAGAGGGTGCGGCCGATGGTGATATCCGCCATACCGGACAGCGCCACGATCTCACCGGCGGAAGCTTGCTGGATGGGGTTCTTGCCCAGACCGTCGAACTCGTACAGGGCAACGACCTTGCCCTTCTGGCGCAGCTCGGCATTGTGGTAGTCGCAGATCATAACTTCCTGCCCGACCTTAATGGAACCACGCTCCACACGGCCCACCGCGATGCGGCCCACATACTCATTATAATCAATGGAGGAAACCAGCAGCTGCAGGGGTTCTTCCGCGTTGCCGGTGGGAGCGTGGATATACTTGACGATGGTTTCAAACAGGGGAGTCAGATCGGTGCCAACTTCGTCCGGGCCGTAGGAGGCGGTTCCCTGTCTGCCGGAGCAGAAAACGGTGGGGGAGTTAAACTGTTCATCGGTGGCGTTCAGATCCAGCAGCAGCTCCAGAACCTCGTCCATGACCTCGTGGATCCGGGCATCGGGCTTGTCGATCTTGTTAACGGCAACGATGACCTTATGGCCCAGCTCCAGAGCTTTTTGCAGCACGAAGCGGGTCTGGGGCATGGGTCCTTCCGCTGCATCCACCAGCAGAATAACGCCGTTGACCATCTTCAAAATACGCTCCACCTCGCCGCCAAAGTCGGCGTGGCCGGGGGTGTCGACGATATTGATCTTATAATCCTTATAATAAACAGAGGTGTTCTTTGCCAGAATGGTAATGCCACGTTCCCGCTCCAGATCGCCGGAGTCCATGACCCGGTCCTGGGTGGCCTGATTTTCGCGGTAAATGCCGCCCTGCTTCAAAAGCTCGTCCACCAGGGTGGTCTTACCGTGGTCGACGTGGGCGATGATGGCAATATTACGAATATTTTCCTGAGATGCCATACGGATTCTCCTTTGTGTAGTAAGTGTCACATTCTCTCAACTCTAAAATATAACATATCACTAAAAAGATTGCAATAAATTTGGTAAAAATTTACGAAGAAAATCCATGGGTTTCTGTGAAAATTTGCTTTCGAAAACCTATTGACCCTTGAAAAAACCTATGGTATATTATAAGGTAACAGACTATAACATAAACAAAATTTTACAGAAAGATTTAGGAGGTAATTCCAAATGGCGTATTTTTACACCGAACCCAGCCACACCTTCAGCGAGTATCTGCTGATTCCCGGTTACACTTCTGAAGAGTGTGTTCCCGATCGGGTATCTCTGCGCACTCCGTTGACCAAGTACCGCAAGGGTCAGGAAGAGCCGGCAATTTCTTTGAATATTCCTCTGGTTTCTGCTATTATGCAGTCCGTTTCCAATGATACTCTGGCTATCGCTTTGGCGAAGGAAGGCGGCCTGAGCTTTATCTTCGGCAGCCAGTCCATCGAATCCCAGGCTGCTATGGTCGCTAAGGTCAAGGGCTACAAAGCGGGCTTTGTTGTTTCCGCATCCAACCTGACTCCCGAAAACACTCTGGCGGATGTGTTGGCACTGAAAGAAAAGAACGGTTTCTCTACCATTGCCATTACTGATGACGGCACTGCCACCGGCAAGCTGCTGGGTATCGTTACCGGCCGTGACTACCGTGTTTCCCGCATGGATGTAAGCGAAAAGGTTGCTACCTTTATGACCCCCCGGGAAAAGCTGATTACCGCTCCCGCGGAGACCACTTTGAAGGAAGCCAACGATATTATCTGGGAACACAAGCTGAACAGCCTGCCCATCGTGGATGAGAACGACCATCTGATGTACTTCGTATTCCGCAAGGACTACGCTTCCCATAAGGCAAATCCCCAGGAACTGCTGGACAGTAAGAAGCGTTACCTGGTCGGTGCCGGTACCAACTCCCGTGACTATGCCCAGCGTGTTCCCGCTCTGCTGGAAGCAGGCGCTGATGTGCTGTGTATCGACTCCTCCGAAGGCTATACCTGCTGGCAGGCAAAGACTATCGCCTGGGTCCGTGAGCACTTCGGCGACAGCGTGAAGATCGGTGCCGGTAACGTGGTTGACCGTGACGGCTTCCTGTTCCTGGCTAAGGCAGGCGCGGACTTTGTTAAGGTTGGTATCGGCGGCGGTTCCATCTGCATCACCCGTGAGACCAAGGGTATCGGCCGTGGTCAGGCTACCGCACTGATCGAGGTTGCCGCAGCCCGTGACGAGTACTTCGCCGAAACCGGCATTTATGTGCCTATCTGCTCCGACGGCGGTATCGTTCACGACTACCACATGACCCTGGCTCTGGCTATGGGTGCCGACTTTATGATGCTGGGCCGTTATTTCGCCCGTTTCGACGAGTCTCCCACCAACAAGGTGCTGGTCAACGGCGCTTACATGAAGGAATACTGGGGCGAAGGCTCCAACCGCGCCCGTAACTGGCAGCGCTACGATCTGGGCGGCTCCTCCAAGCTGAGCTTCGAAGAGGGTGTTGACTCTTATGTTACCTACGCAGGCAGCCTGCATGACAATGTGGAAGCTTCCCTGTACAAGGTCAAGAGCACCATGTGTAACTGCGGTGTGATCAACATCCCCGACCTGCAGCGGGAAGCCAAACTGACCCTGGTGTCCTCTGTTTCCATTGTGGAAGGCGGTGCCCACGACGTCACCCTGCGCTCCACTTCTTCCTCTAAGTAAGACAGATAATTTGAAACGGGTACATGGCATCGCCATGTACCCGTTTTTTGTATGCTAACAGCCAAATTGCAAAGAAAAATGGCTGTCAGGTCAATTGTTTGATCATATACTTTCCGCAATCCCCTTGCCGTAAAATACGGTAGCCACATTTATGATATAATGCGTTGGCTGCGTCGTTACCATCTCTGACGAACAGCACGCTTTCCTGGCTGCCCAATGCCGCGGCTTTTTCCTCTATCAAACGCAGAGCTGCTTCTCCGTACCCGTTACGGCGATTTGGCTCCCAAATGGCAAAATCGCAAAGAAAACATTGCTTTCGCCCCTTTGTTTCCTCGTAAAGAGTCCAGATGAAACCGACGTTTTTGCCACTTGCTGTAATCGTCATCAAATCGTTGTTTTTGGTATGGATC
>JAZURG010000206.1:0-6778 GCA_045606145.1 Faecousia sp. | reverse complement strand
CATTAAGCATTTCCCCGGTGACGGTGTGGACGAGCGTGACCAACATATCCTGACAAGTATCAACAGCTTAGGCTGTGAGGAATGGATGGAAAGCTACGGTAAGGTCTACAAAACTCTCATCGACAAGGGTGCAAAGACCGTCATGGTAGGCCACATTGCTCAGCCTGCCTGGGTGAAGAAGCTGAATCCGGAGGCAAGTAGAAAGGAACAGCTTCTGCCGGCATCTCTGAGCAAACCCTTGTTGACGGGACTTCTCCGGGAAACTCTGGGCTTCAACGGCCTGATCTCTACCGATGCCACGCCCATGGTTGGCTTTACCAGTGCCATGCCGAGATCGGAAGCTATTCCGGCGGTCATTGCCGCAGGCGCGGATGTGATCCTGTTCAACAAGAGCCTGGATGAGGACTACGGCTTCCTGCTGGAAGGATTGAAAACAGGCAAGGTCACGGAAGTGCGGCTGAACGAGGCTGTCACCAGAATTCTTGCAACCAAAGCCAGCCTGCATCTGCCGGAAAAGCAGGCCCAGGGCAAGCTGATTCCCGACACAGATGCACTCTCCGTTGTAGGCTGTGAGAAGCACAGAGCATGGGCGCAGGAAGTAGCGGACAAGGCAATTACTCTGGTTCGCGATGAGCAGAAGCTTCTGCCCATTACTCCAAAAAAGTACCGCCGTGTATACCTGAATGTGATTCAGAAGAGCAATGATCCTGCTGATCCTCTGGTTCAGCAGTGGAAGGCGCTCTTCGAAAAGGAAGGCTTTGAAGTAACGGTTCGCGACCGCCGTACCACCATCGTACCGGCTGACTTTATGGATCCCAATCTGCCGCCGGAGAAGGGTATGCTGCTGCACGAGATGTACCGCAGTATCGGGGAAATGAAGCAGAGCTATGATCTGTATGTCTACATCTGCAATATGCAGAATGCGTCCAACAATACCACTCTGCGCTTGAACTGGAACGTTGCCTTTGGTCTGGGTGATGATGCGCCCTGGCTCACCAGCGAAATTCCCGTCATGATGATCTCTACGGCCTATCCTTACCACCTGTTTGACGCTCCGATGATTGAAACCTATATCAATGCCTATAGCAGTGAAGGTATTTTCTGCGAAGCGGTTATGGAGAAGATCATGGGCAGAAGTGAGTTCAAGGGCATCAGCCCATGCGACCCCTTCTGCGGAAAGGACTATATCTGATATGAAAGCAATTATCTTTGATTTGGATGGCGTGATCTGCCACACCGATGAATACCACTATCTGGCATGGAAAGCCATGGCGGATTCCATGAACATTCCCTTTGACCGTCAGGTAAATAACCGTCTGCGGGGTGTTTCTCGGATGGCAAGTCTGGAGATCATTCTGGAGCAGTATACCGGAGCGCTGTCTCAGGCGGAAAAGGAAGAACTGGCTGAGCAGAAGAACGAACTGTACAAGGAATCTCTGAAGAACATGAGCCCTGCGGACTTGTCAGAGGAAGTGAAGACCACGCTGGACGCGCTGCGTCAGCGGGGCTATAAACTGGCCATCGGTTCTTCTTCCAAGAATGCCCGGTTCATCCTGCAGCAGCTGGGACTGGGAAGCTTCTTCGATGCCATTTCCGACGGCAACAACATCACCCATTCCAAGCCCGATCCCGAGGTTTTCGTCAAGGCTGTCCAGATGCTGTGTATTGCGCCGGAAGAATGCCTTGTGGTAGAGGATGCGGTATCCGGTGCCATCGCCGGTAAGGCGGGTGGTATGAAAGTTGCTTGCGTGGGCGACGCATCTGCCGAAAAGGCCGGTGACTATAATCTGACTTCTTTTGCGGAACTTCTGGAGATTGCGCAGTAAGAAAGGAATTTGATTTATGGAGCGAAACGAACGCTTTTTAGAAATTGCCGAGAGTCTGAAACCTGCCCTGTTCGAAAGAAAAGTAGGCGTTCTGGAAACCGTAGGCAGTGAGGACTACCGCGCCCGGTGCCTGAGCAAAGGCGATGTGATGTGCCTGGATTTCGGCACTCATCTGGTAGGTAAAGTGACCTTGAAATTTGGTTACACCGGATCCCATCCCGATGCTCCTGCCTGGCTGCGGCTGAAATTCGCGGAGAGGGAATGCGAG
The DNA here is from genome assembly GCA_045606145.1 of Faecousia sp. Lineage (GTDB taxonomy): Bacteria > Bacillota > Clostridia > Oscillospirales > Oscillospiraceae > Faecousia. Next base: position 4,684 of record JAZURG010000206.1, on the reverse strand, counting down.
CTTTCCGAAAATGCGGAAGACTATCACGGCTGGATCAGCATGGGCTGGATCCAACAGGAGCAGGTGCATATCGATGTGCTTCCGACTGTGTTGGAGCTTCCCCGGCGCTATGCTTTCCGGTATTTGCAGATCGAAGTGCTGGATGTTAGCTCTAAGTATCAGCTGAAGCTGGAGGATGCCTTCTGCATTGCAACTACTTCTGCTGATGAAACCAAACTGCAATCCCTCATGGGCACCCCTCGTCAGGCCCATCTGGATGCAGTTGCCTGCCGAACCCTGCGTAACTGTATGCAGGAGGTCTTCGAGGATGGACCCAAGCGTGACCGCCGTCTGTGGATCGGCGATCTGCGGATGCAGGCTCTGGCAAATTATGAAACCTTCAAGAATTACGATCTGGTGAAGCGTTGCCTGTATCTGTTTGCAGGCTCCACGCTGGACAAGGGAAGAGTGGGTGCGTGCGTCTTCATTGAACCGGCGATTGAAGTGGATGATACGGTCATGTTCGATTACTCCCTGTTCTTTATCCCCACGCTGCTGGATTATTACAAGGCAACCGGGGATCTGGAGACGCTGAAAGAGCTTGCTTCCACCGGCTGGAAGCAGATCGAACTGATTCAGGCATATTTTGATGAAACGAATCTTGTACGGGATTCGGATGTGCTGGGCTGGTGTTTCGTAGACTGGAACCTGTTCCTCAATAAGCAGGCCAGCGCCCAGGGCATCTATCTGTACTGCCTGAAGGCGGCAATGGAAGTTGCGAAGATTCTGGGTGAGGAAAATCGGTACTTCGTGCTGGAACAGGATTATACGGCAAAGAAGAAAGCGGCTGAGCAGCTGTGGGATGCCCAAAAGAGTTTCTATATCAGTGGTGAGAATCGCCAGATCTCCTGGGCGACCCAGGTTTGGATGACTTTGGGTGGCGCTGAAAATGCAGACGCAGAGTTGTTGAAGCGTCTGGAGACCAGCGAAGAAGCAGAAAAGATGGTCACTCCCTATATGTACCACAACTATGTGGATGCGCTGATCAGTGCGGGGGAAAAGGATAAGGCTCTGGATGTTCTAAGCACTTACTGGGGCGGCATGCTGGACGAGGGGGCAGATACCTTCTGGGAGCTGTACAACCCCGAAAATCCCAACGAATCCCCTTACGGCGGTACCATCGTCAACAGCTTCTGCCATGCATGGAGCTGTGCACCGGCCTATTTCCTTAGAAAGTACCATCGGCAATGAATTGTCTTATTAATATGACGCAAATCTAATTGCACTTAAAGCGCAGGCTGTTTTTGACAGCCTGCGCTCTATCTATTTATATTTGATAAATATTATCTATATTTTCATTTTGTATGTTGCAATTCGGGTCGAGTTAGGGTGTAATTTGACAGGTTGTAAAAAACTGAGAATTTTTGAAGAAGTGTCAGATTTTTGATAATTGAATGGCTCTTTAGTAGTGAAGGGTTAATAATAAACCTATGCAGCTTGACAAGTTCATATTTTCCAGTCTTGCACATTCCACTGCTGATGAGCGGCTATTTATCTGCTAGTCACAGGTACCGGGCTAGGATTGTTCACAAAAAATTTTCGAAATCAGTCTCCCAGACTCATTTTGAAAAGGTGTCCTATTTGACTATAACGAACACTTGTGCTATAATGATTACAAGGCAAGATCAAGCGCCCAGGCTACCGTCTCGGTGGAAGTGCGCCCACCGTTTGACACTGTCGGGTGACAGTGGAACGGTACGGACCCGCGAAAGAAGGAGTAGGGGTCCCTAAATGGTGAAGGTCTTCGAATCGATTGCCGGGAGAGGTGGTTGCGCCCAAGGGATGCAGGCAGACGTGCAGGTATCGCTTGCAGTCACGCTCCCGGTCCTTATTTTATATGGCAAAAAGGTGTAAACAAATTGGCGGGTTGTTGCTGATGACAAGCGATAATATCTGTGTTATATTGGTACCAGAGAAAAAGCAGCAATCTCTACGATCCACCGAAAACTGTTTGATAACATATGAATACGACTTATCCAACGCAGCAGGTTTTGAACGAACTTGCTGCGTTTTTGCATATTTGTTCCAAAGTGCGAGAAATGTCGAGGATAAGTTTGTTATGAGAAGTTTTTGGGTTGTGTGACGAAAATTGCACATTTGGTCATGATTGAAACGTCATATATATTAAAGGGCAAAAATAGGAGAATAGCTGCTCTTTAACTGGAGGTGAAAGAAGAGACAATAAAGGTGGATATCCAATGAAACCTTAGGCCAGTTCATGGATGAATCATCCTTAGAGAAAGAGAAATTAATACTATGAAAAAAGTTTACAGAAATTTGCATTTCAGGGAGTCGAACGGTATGGTATAATATAAATGCGTACCTGTGACTTGCCTGTGAAAGGAGTACAGTATGAGTAAGTTGCAGGAACGTAATGTCGCAAATGAGCGCGTGTACACGGTGGAGGAGATCGCAAAAGAAGCGAGGATCAGCCGCACCGCAGCATACGAGCTCGTTAAGAAAGGTCTTTTTCCAGTGATTCGGATCGGCGGTTTGATTCGGATTCCCAAAGAGCCTTTCGATGCATGGTTAGACGGCCGAGGGAACTAATCATGTAAAGGAGAAAGAAATCCATGGCGACAATCGTAAAACGAGGTAAAAAATATGCGGTAGTTTATTACTACACCGACGAGAACGGTGAACAGCATCAGAAGTGGGAACCGCCGGTATCCACGAAGAAGGAAGCACAGAGACGTCTGAACGAGATTCAGCATCAGATGGATACGGGAGATTTTATCCCGCCGTCCTGTATGAAGGTTTCGGAATTCCTAAAGGATTTTGTGGAGATGTACGGCACTATGAAATGGGGCCTTTCCATGTATGCCTCCAATACGGGTCTGATCCGAAACTATATCAACCCCATTCTGGGTGATATCTATGTACAGGATGTGGATGCCCGTGTGGTGGACAAGTTTATCCACAAGCTACAGAGAACGAAGGCTGTGGAGGTCAATGGAAGGAAACCAAAGACGGAGTATATCACCCCGTGCACCATCCTGAAGATCAACAAGCTGATGCGCTGTGCGTTCCAGCAGGCAGTCCGTTGGGGCATGGTGGGCAAGAATCCCTTCATCGATGCCAATCTGCCAAAGCATGAGCAGAAGCGGCGGGAGATCTGGGACGCGGATACCATTTTCAGAGCGCTGGAAGCCAGTGGGGACGGCAGGCTCAGCATTGCCATTCATTTGGCCTTCGCCTGTTCACTCCGCTTTGGTGAGATCTGCGGTCTGACCTGGGACTGTGTCCACATCAGTGATGCAGACATCATGAACAAGAATGCCCGGCTGCGGGTGGAGAAGGTTCTGGCCCGGGTGGATGCAGAGGCACTGAATGTGATCGGAAACAAGGATATCCTTTACACCTTTCCGATTTTGATACCGGGTAAGGCAAAGACTCGGTTGGTGCTGAAAAAGCCTAAGACCGAATCCAGTATCCGTACCGTGTGGATTCCTGAGAGTTTGGCGGAAATTCTCCGGGAATGGAAACGGAGTCAGGACAGGGTGCGGGAGCTGATGGGGGATGACTATACCGATTACAATCTGGTGATCGCACTGGAAAACGGCCGTCCCTGTGAGGACCGTGTCATCGGAAATGCATTCAACCGGCTGAAGAAGAACGCAGACCTTCCCAATGTGGTTTTCCACTCCCTGAGACACTCCAGCACGACTTATAAGCTGAAGCTGAACCACGGAGATATCAAAGCAACCCAAGGCGATACGGGCCACGCACAGCCTGACATGGTCACCCAGGTTTATTCCCACATTCTTGATCAGGACCGGAAGGTCAATGCCCAGCGGTTTGAAGCGGCATTCTATGCCAATGCGGATATGCGGCCGGTGGAAAAGTCCCTCCGGGAGAAGGCTACGCCGCCTCCGTCTTTTGATCTGGCAGGTTTGGTGCGGCAGCTTCAGGAGAATCCGGAACTGGCCGCGGAACTGTCGGGATTGTTAAACGGAAACACCGCACAGAGATAGAACAAAACCTACGTAATCTCTTATTAGCAAAAACTCGAATTTATTAGCAAAAATATCAAAAAACGTTCGGATCCGTTTGGGAAATCCATGAGAGCTGGGGTTCTCCAGACGGTTCGATACGTAAAATCATAATAGGACAAAAGATTAGAAAAACACCGCGATTTTCGGTGAAATCACGGTGTTTGGCACCCCAGACTAGGCTCGAACTAGCGACGTTCCGCTTAGGAGTAGACCCGGTTCAATGCTCGCAAGTGATGCCTGATGCCGAAAAGTGCTTGATAATGCTGGTTTTCCAGCGTTTCCAATCCCATCTGGTGTTGTGCTGTGATGGCCTGTACAGAGGGATTTTTCGTGGTCTAATTGGCAGGCGATTAGCAAGCCGTTTGATTTTTGGCGGACGTTACGAGTGCAAACTAATATCGCTATGTAATGCGCAGTTATACGTAGTGATGGGAAATCCATGAATAGAGTGCAGGCTGTACTTGAATCAGCCTATCCATTTTTCTGCTCGATAAAACAAAAAAGCAAGGGCAGACCCTCCTACAACAGCTGTGTAAGCTATGTAAAAGGATCTGCCCTTGCTTTGATTATAGGGTTTTTGCCAGCGACTTCAGGAGTGCCGCCATTTCGGGATTTTGCAGAAGCTTCATCAGAAGCGCAGCGTCATCGCC
>JAZURG010000205.1:0-29826 GCA_045606145.1 Faecousia sp. | reverse complement strand
CGTAAGGACACTCTCCACAGGCTATTCCAATTTACATTCACTCTCAGACCACTGGAGATTTTTATTGCTAACATCCTACACCTTCTGATATAATTACATTGTCATTCATCCCTGTGACGCAGAATCCCTGTTACGAGCCGTTGAGCAGTTGGCAGACCGCTCAATCATCGAAACAGGGATTTCTTGCTTACCGCCATAGGCTTTATTGAACCACGCGTCTAACGCGTGGTTTTCTTTATACAAAAACACCGTCCTCGGCGAATAAATCGAGGACGGTATTTTTATATCTCAATTTGAAATAACTGGATTGTATTTTTCGTGGTTGCCTGCTCTACTTCATCGGCAGATATGCCTTTCAGTTCCGCAATCTTTTTGATGACTGCCGGGAGGATCAGCGAGGTGTTCCGGGCACGGCGGAGAAGCTTCGGCTGGAGTACATCTTTGCAGTAGGGCAGGATAAACGGCGCATCGGTTTCTAGCAGGATTCTATCCAACGGAATATGGGGAATCGATTCCCACAGGTCCTTCGCCCGTTCCTCTAGCTGGAGAACAGAACCACCAATACCAATATGATATCCTAGCTTCAGGTACTGCTCCGCAATTTCTTTTGAGCCATAAAAGCAATGGATCACACCACCCAGTTTTCTAGCCGGATGCATTCTCAGTATCCGGAGTGCATCTTCATGAGCATCACGAACATGGAGGATCACGGGCAACTTCATCTTCCATGCTAGATTCAGCTGGTAAATGAACCACAGCTGCTGCTTCAGCCGGTGCTGCTCCTCGCGCTTGTAGTGATAGTCCAGACCGATTTCGCCAATGGCAATCACGCCTGGCGTATTCGCATATGCATCCAGTTTATGCCTGTCAGACCACTTCTCGAAAATGGATCTGGTAGGATGAACGCCAATTGCTGGAAAGATTCGTCCGGGATACTTGGAGCACAGCTGTAGCACTTCCTTACAGGATTGCAGGCTTACACCCGGCTCAATTGAGTATGGAACATTGGCATCCAGCAGCTCCTGGAAGAGCTGCTCCCGGTCACCTTCTTTAAGGGCATATCCATCCTTGTCATACGACAAATACCGAAACGGTTTCTTGTAAGCATTATTGTTGTAATGTGCGTGAGAATCAATGATCACGGATACCCCTCCTCTCTAAAAATATGATAATTGTATAATTTTTCTCTGTCAAGACATATCCCTTCGTCCCCTTAAATTCATGCGATTGCATCATTTATTCTTGAAATTCGTCAAATAATCTGTTATAGTAGAATACAACGCTGTCGGTGTTGAAAATATAGGCCGGCAGGCTAGCCAAATATCAAGCCCTGCCAATTGCGGCAGGGTCTTTTACATACCAAGGAAGGAGATCCTTTTATGGCAGTCAGTTATAAAAAGCTTTGGAAATTACTTATCGACAAAGACATGAAGAAGAAAGACCTGTGTGCAAAGGCAGGAATTAGTTCCGCCTCTGTGACAAAGATGGGCAAAAATGGTCATGTTACAACCGAAGTTCTTGTTAAGATCTGTACCGCACTGAATTGTACAATGGACGATATTATGGAAATCGTCCCTGAGACCAACGCGCTTCAGTAACCGATAAATTTAGGACTTTTTATTGGACCATTTATTAGATATAATAGATACAACTTAATCATTAGGAGATATATAGACATGATACGTATTGCAACTGTCTTTAGCGGCATCGGTGCTGCAGAGCAGGCCCTTCAACAGATGGGTATTGAGCATGAAATTGTTTTTGCCTGCGACAACGGAGAGAGATATTTAAAGCAATCCTTTGAAGAGATTTCCAGTATCTTAGATAATTTTTCAGGAGAATATAGGGAGCAAGCTCTTCGTTTGCTTTATGATTCCACTGGAAAGCCTAACAATGTTAAGAAGTCTTACTTTGCAAACTATAAGATTAATGAGTCTCAGTGGTTTGAAGACATCCGTTTTGTTAACGGTAAACCCTACAAAGGTCAAGTGGATTTGTTCGTAGGAGGAAGTCCTTGCCAAAGCTTTTCAACTTATGGACATAAACGCGGATTGGAAGATACCCGTGGTACATTGTTTTACGACTATGCTCGCCTTGTGCAGGAAATCCAGCCTAAAGCCTTCATTTTTGAAAATGTTACCGGTCTTCTTACCCATGATCATGGCCGTACTTGGAAGGTTATCAAAGATACTTTTGACCTACTTAACTATGACATAAAGATGGAGATCCTGAATGCACAGGACTACAATCTTCCTCAGTTGAGAAAACGCGTCTTTGTCGTTGGCATCAACCGTAAGCTTCGCTGCAAAGAATACATGTTCCCAAAGCCTGTTCCCCTGGCACATAAAAGCACTGACTATTTGGAAGAGAATATCCCCAATGCTTACTATTTGCCCGAAAAAGGCTTTAACTTCGTAACAAAAGTCGAACGTAGCCAGCGCCGTGCACGTGTCAACCAGGATGTCATCGGCTGCCAAACTGCTAACCAGCAATTTAACTGGGTTGGTGATTTCCGTGTTGAGACACCTCAGCAAAGGCACATCGACGATCCCCGCATCTTCATTGGCGAATATGAAGGAAAACCCGCAGTTGCAAGAAAGATGATTCCCCGAGAGCTTCTCCGTTTAATGGGTTTCTCTGATGATTTCAAAATTGTCGTGGATGATAATACCATGTGGCGTCAAACTGGCAATTCAATTGCTGTCCCCGTTATTAAAGCAGTCATTGAAAAAATCATTGAGACTTTGGAGTTGTAATCATGCTTAATCAATTCAACGGCCAATAACGGCCGGGAAAGGACAAAATTATGCCTGCTGCAACATATTATCAACCCATTGAAGCCATTCTTGATGGAAATTGTAATTATGAGTATTACTCTCACACAGATAATACCTTTTCTAAAAACAACAAAACTAGAATTTGTCATGTGCAACTAAATGCAACAAGCGAATACAACCAGGATATCGCACTTTTAATTTTCACGATACGCAACCAAAGCGGTGCTTGGAAAATCCAGAGTGAAGGAGCCGCACGCATGGGTCCTGGCGATATGGTCCCTTTGCGGAACGCGGCAGTTAAGCTAGCCAAAGAAAAGGGATGGAAATTTGTTGCATTAGCCGTTGCCAGCGAAGATACTCCCGCATCCGAAAACATATCTCAGTACGTTGTATCAATCGAGTCTTACACCTACGGAAACGAAACCGTTGGATCGCTCGCAGATGCATTGTCCACGCTCAATAGTTTGGGAAATCCTGACTTCTATAGAACTAAAATCTCCATTAAGGGAAACGAATACTCCCTTGCCTTTGTTAAAAAAGATAAGCTTCTAGCCTATCTTTCAACAATTGATGATCGTGCCTATCATACTGGAAACAACATCACTGTTTCCTCAGACTCCATCAACACAGAGCTGTCCGTCAGCGAATTGGGTGCCATATTAAAAGGAATGTACGAGAACGCTAAGGAATCCAACAAGTCAAACGCAATCCGTATGTTTGGAATTAAGTATGGTGCTGTAATTGAGGCGAAAAACTATTCCGCCACCGCCATCACAACTGCCTCTGGAATTAACAGCTCCTATAGCGCTGAAGTCAGCAAGGGTATTAGCATCTACAAATCCATCAAAGAAAATGAGTATGGTATCTGTTTCTACGATGATAGGAAAGATATGGTTGAGCACCACACTACCACCGCAAGTGAATTTGATTATTCACAGCTTAAAGGATCTGGAATAAATATTATTTTCTATGGCACTCCTGGTTGCGGAAAATCCTACTACATCGATCATGACATTTTAGGAAAAGATCCTACAACCAAGACTTACATTGGCCAATACGAGAAAGAGAATATTATTCGTACTACATTCTACCAGGACTATTCTAATACAGATTTTGTGGGACAAATTCTACCAAGAATCACCAAAAAGAATGGTCAGGATATTGTCGAATATATTTTCAATCCTGGTCCATTTACACTCGCGTTAATTCAGGCAATTAAGCATCCGTGCGAAAAAATTGCACTGGTTATCGAGGAAATCAACCGTGGTAACGCACCAGCTATCTTTGGTGATATCTTCCAGCTTTTAGATCGTGATGATGATTGTATCAGTGAATACGGCATTAAGAACATCGGCATGATGGATTATCTCAACGGATATAATTTCGGTTCTAAAGATGATCCTATACATTATCATTTTGATGAAATCAAAATTCCTGGCAACTTGTATATTTACGCCACTATGAACACAAGCGACCAGAATGTCTTTACACTGGATACTGCATTTGTTCGTCGTTGGAGTAAAGAGAAAATCAAAAATTCCTTTGACAAATGCAAATTCAAGGATCTTCCTGTTCCTGGCATGCCCAACTATTCTTGGAAAGAATTTGTTTCTGCAATTAACAAGCACATTGCAAAGAACCTTGAGGAATTACAAACCAACGAAGACAAACAAATCGGTGTGTACTTTGTAAAGAAAAGCCTGCTTGAACAGAATGATGCCGAAAAATTCGCATACAAGGTATTCGACTATCTATGGAGCGATGTTGCCAAATTGGATCATGCTGTATTCTTCAAGGCATACAACACCCTAGAGGATTTGATCAATGACTATGTCAGGAATGGTGTGTCCATTTTCAATGATGGAATTTTTCCGAAGAAGGAAACCGTCAATCCACCAACCAATTTAGCAGATCAAGGTAACGCCAATGAAAGCTGATGAGAGAATTATTAATACGAAAGCAGCCACTAACGAAGACAATAATTCTTTTGTGGGTATTCGTATTAAAAGTGACAGGATAGATTTCCATTACCCGGAATCTTATGACTTGTCGCCGATCTCCGACATCAAAAGTTTCCGGCGAGACTTGCTCAGTATCCTTCGTACAATTTCCTTGGCAAAAACCACATCATCCCCATTAAGTACTACCGAGAACGCTGCTGCAAAAACGAAAAGTTTTGCACTGATCTCCTACCTTTGGATCATTCGAGATTATCTCGCAAATGGTTTCTATAGAAACAAGGAAAAACTCTATCGTCTTAATGGAAAAGGGAAGGTTAATTGGAAGAAAACACTGGAAACGCAGCCTATCATTTCAAACGGAAACATCATATATAACAATCTGGTTGTTGAAACAAGAAATGACTGTGATGATATTATCAGTGATGCTCACAAATTGTGCGTATTTGACTCTGTAGAAAAAGTTGGCTGGTTATTTTCAATCGATGAACGCACTGTTCGCGTCCCTGTTGTCAGTAATAGTACGGTAAAAAAGTATATTAATGCTATCAAAACAGAATTGTTGCGTACTTTTGATGATGCAAAGCGGCTACGATTAAACCACATGTTAAAAGTTTTAGCCGGTGTTGATGATTATCAAAAGTTAGATGAGATCGTGTATGGCGTTGACAAATACGACTATATATACGAAAGAATGCTGGATGCATTGTTTAGCAATGTGGATGATCTGAAGAAGTATAACCCCAATGCCAATTGGTATCTACTGAAGAATAATATGCAAGCAACTGAAGCATCATCGCTTCGACCTGATACAATTAGAATTGAGCATACTCAATCCAACGATCCGCTACATATGAGTGGCAAAACAGCATATATCATCGATGCAAAATTCTATCGTTTTGGAAGTACAGGTCAGGAAAAAGATTTGCCTGAAACTACATCCATTCAAAAGCAGATCACCTATGGCGATCACATTATTTCAAATCTTCAGGCTGCTGATAGCATCAACATCGTCCGCAATGCTTTCATCATGCCGTATAACAAGAATAACAATACACTTGGCTATTCCAGCAACCTAGAGTATATCGGCTATACGAAAGCAAACTGGCGAAGCAACCAGTTAAGTCACGAAAAAGTACATGCATTTTTAATAGACACCAAGCATCTTATTTCCAGTTGGACTCAGGGAAATTGTAATGATGATATTGAGAAACTGATCAGTGACATTGAGGAATATTCAAAGAAATGAAAGTGTGTAGTCTGTTCAGCGGTATAGGTGGCATTGATCTCGCTTTCCGGCAAGCTGGCTTTGAGATTGTATGGGCAAACGAATTTGATCAGGATGCCGCTAAAACCTATCGTTATAATTTTGGTGTGGATCATCTAATTGAGGCAGATATACGTTCTATTGATCCCAAGGCAATCCCTGACTTTGACGTGTTGGTTGCTGGTTTTCCTTGTCAGCCCTTTTCCATAATGGGCCGGCAAAAGGGCTTTCGTGATCCCCGCGGTACTCTTTTCTTCGAAATTGCTCGGATTGCAGAAGCAAAGTTGCCTAAGGTTATTTTTCTTGAAAATGTCGCAAATCTTTTAGAACACGACGATGGAAAAACCTTTTTGATCATCTACAACACATTGGTCCCACTTGGATACACTTTTAAGTACCAAGTTATGGATGCAATGGAATATGGCAATATCCCGCAGAACAGAACACGCATCTTCATTGTCGCTTTCCTTGACTATACTCAATGTCAAAGATTTCGTTTTCCCGATCCAATTCCACTCACCGTAGATATGAACGATATTTTGGACCGATCTATTCCACACGATAAGTCCTATTATTATGATGAATCAAGTGTGTACTGGGACTCCTTAAGAAAGATCGTTACTGACAAAAAAGCCCTTTACAAAATCTACGACTCTGGCGTATCTAAGAAACGGCATTATTTCTGTCCGGCCTTGACTGCCAATATGGGAACGTATCCAGATCGGGTGCCAATCGTGTTAGACGATTACGGAATTCGCAAGGTCACGCCGTATGAATGCCTAGCTTTGCAGGGATACCCCAAAGACTTTGGATTTCCCAAAATCCCAATGGCCAGTGCATATAAACAATGCGGTAATAGTGTCGTAGTGCCTGTAATCAAAAGAATTGCAGAAAATATTATGAAGGTGATGAATAATGGAGATTAACAGAGCAAAAGAGATTCTATCTACTTTGGCAGAAGGTGTAGATCCCACTACCGGAGAAGTTTTACCCGACAACAGTGTTTGCAATAAAGGCGAGATTATCCGAGCACTTTACACGGTTTTGAATGTGTTGGACACAAGTAAACCAAAGAAAGAATTGCCTCAAAACGCTGGTAAGCCTTGGTCTACAGAAGACGACGAGCGGCTAAAAGCATGCTTTGAATCTGGAATGACCAAAAATGAACTCTGTGCTGAATTCGAGAGAACAAGCGGAAGCATTTCTTCCCGTCTCGCACGACTAGGGCTTATGTAAGATCCCTTTCTATGCGCTTTTGATTCGACTTGAAAATCAATAACGATTATGCTAACATATTAATAAGAAGTATGAGTTGTCTATTCTTGTGAAGGAGTGTGATAATATGGATATGGATGATCAGGCCATCTTAAGTAATCGTGACGGTTTTACTATCTTTCAGTTTGGAAAACATACCATTCGTTTTCGTGCTCCTTACTCATTGGAGCAATACACCTCAGTGAAAGAATGGGATAATGGCTATATCGTAGCGATGGCTAAGTATACGCATAATCAACACCCAGAAGAGGAATATATTGACCTAATTCCCATCTTGAAGAACTTATATTTTGATGCAGCAACCTTTTTGTCCCCTATTAAAGGAGTGAAGATCTCTTATGAGTGAAATTGAAAAAGTAGCACAAAGTGCTGACTTTATTGTGAATGGTTATTCCTTTGATTGTAAAGAAGGATGTATTCGTATTTTAAACCTCAATGACACTTCAAAAGCCGCCGTTTTAAGCAAATCCGGTGAAGTTTTGGAAACAAGTATGGATGACATTGAAATTAGCATTGTTCTCGCATACTGGAATAAAAACAAGCAGTTTGCGGAGGATTAATATGCCAAAGTACTATGAATTCATGGTTGCTGGGTATTACTTGTATTTCACCTCGCATTGTGTGATTGAATGTATGCATGTTCATGCCAGTGACCGTAGACTAACAGAATCATCATCCGCTAAATTCTTTGTTAGGTCTAATGGTGATACAGTTATCCAAGACAAAGGTATTTTAAATGATCGAGAACTTCGTAAGATCCAGGAATTCATCAAATTGAATTACCAGGATATGTATATCAAGTGGTCTATGTTCAGCAAGACTGGCTTTTACGGTAGCGACAATTAATCTATCCATATGAGAAATGGGCACAGGATATGAGAGAAATCTCAGTTCCTGTGCCCATTATTCTTTTTGAGGGAACATGTTAACGTATATTCGCATCAACGTTGTTCCGCGTTAGTAACATATCATTACCCCAAACAAACTGAAAACACTTTTGTTCTACTTTTTCTTACTGCGATTGACCTTAATGGTATACATTGCCTTTTTAAGAATATGGCCACTTGCTTTTACAAGATCAATTGGTACCGCATTTCCAATCTGCAATGCTGCATCCGTTAGGGAATCACTAAAAACAAAATCGTCCGGAAATGTTTGCAGGCGAGCTGCCTCTCTTATTGAAATTGCCCTATCTTGCTCATAATGCCCATATCTACCTTTGGAATAGAACAAACACCCGCCTGTCATCGTTGGAGAAGGCTTTTCGGGGTCCATTATGCCATATACATCACCATGTCCAGCGAAAACTTTTCCATTTTCATCTTTCTTCTTATGGCACTCCAGAACCATATCAGGCGGAAGCCCAGACCGTGACCCACCATTTTTCCGAATCATTTGCATTCGCTTAATGGTATCATCCCTTAAAGCTGCACATTTATGGTTTCGAATATGCTTTTCTCCCGAATAACACTCTCCTGCCTTAATTGGAGGCAAATCACCAATAGCATCTTTTACGGTTCGCCACGGCAATAACCCTTCTTTTGGAACTTTAGCATGAGTTGCTTTGGGTAAAGCAAATTCAAACCCGTACTGAATAAGTTCTTGCTGAATATCTTTCCGAACAGCATGTAAAACAAAGCGCTTGCGTAGTTGCGGGACGCCATAGTTTGCTGCATTTAATATATCCTCAACTACTAAGTATCTTTGTTTCAGCCGATTGAGGAATTCGTCCAAGATTACTTTGTTGTATTCATCTTTTATGCCAGGTACATTCTCCATCAAGATGAACGGAGGATTAATCTCTTCGATTATTCGCAAAAACTCAAAAAGAAGTTTCTTACGTTCCTCAACTGTCTTGTTTTTGTTTTCCGGATTTTGGCGCGAAAAATTTTGACATGGTGGACATCCTGCTAATAGATAAATCGATTGCTGATTGATTTGAGCTGCTTTCAAAATTTCCTCGCCGCTCAATGCACATATATCTTTACAAAGAACATTAACTTTCTTAAGCGGTGGATATGACGAATAGACATCAACAGCACTCTTTTCGATTTCTACAGCAGCTTTCACCTTGAATCCTGCCTGTGTAAGGCCGCAAGAGACACCACCACACCCCGAAAACAAATCTATTGCTTCGAAGTTAAATCTCATTAGTTGTCGTCCTCCTCTACGAAGGCTGCAATTGTTTTAAGACCGGTGGGCGTATTAATCTGGGGAGGCATTGTCTGGTTTGCAAACGCTTCTCTGCGTTTTGCACACATAGATCTAAAATCGCAGTTATCGCAACCTGCTTTACAAGCACGCATCGGGAAATCACCACTTAAAATTCCTTGGACGGCCCATTCAATAACGCCAATTGCATTATCCACAGACTGATCGTCAACAGGAATTGCTGTTCTCCGATTATCCTTTAAAGTGTGAATATATCCCGTCTCAACATTCTCGCCCATTATCTCCTTTGCAGCCTTTGAATAAAGCTGGACCTGAATTGACATGTCGCGCCAATCGTAGTCAGTCGAGTCTTCAGGCAACTCCATTGTCTTGAAGTCTATCACATCTGCAGTAGTAATCCCTCGCTGGGGATCCTCTTTCAGTAATAGATCAATCGCTCCTGTGATAAGTGCATCTTTCACGGAAATTTCAAATCTCGCTTCATCCTGACGCAATCTGCCAAAATCAGCAGCATACTGGTTTGAATATTCCTGCAGAATACGATGCAGCAAATTTTTTGCTCTCTCATATGAACCAGGGCGATTAATTGGATCTTTACTGGGGAATACATGTTTAAGCATAAACGTGTTTTCAACCACTTCATATACTTCTTCGTCTGTTGGTGCATGATCCTTAAATCGCTGGTGCAATCTTTCAAGTGTTGTATGGCTTGTTTTTCCAAAACCAAACAGTTCCGGAACTGCTGCGTTATAGCCATATATCGTTGCTAGTTTATACGAATACGGACAAGTTAAATAACTCTTAACCGATGAATAGTCGGTCGGGAAATCACTTTCATCAAAGCGAGAGATTTGCTCCATCTTTTCAGCCAATTCATCAATATTTAAATCATCTCTAAGACTCTCATGATCAAGATTTACAGTGAAACTAGAGGGTTTTTTCCTCGTTTTTAATCCCGGATGGCACGCACTTCCTGTTAAATATAGAATTCGCTCTGCACGAGTTATCGCCGTATAGAACAATCTTGCCTCGTCCTCAACTCGGCTTCCATAAGCTCCCCGAGAAATCGCATCACGCATAAGTGTACTGGGAATTATGCCTTTATATTGAGAGGAATCTCCAGGAAATCTTCTATTAACTAAATCAGCAACAAATACAACAGGGAATTCCAATCCCTTAACTCTGTGTATAGTAGAAATGTTGACCGCATTATCTCTCGTAATATAATCAATCGGATCTAATTCATAGCTGTTTTTTGCAATTTGCTGAAAATAATTCAGCATTTCGCGATATCTCCATACATCATCAATACTGATATAAGTTTGTTCTACATCAAGTATGATTTTGCTGAACAATCCCAAGTCGCGTAATGCAATCTCATCATCCATATCACGTACCATAAATGCATCCAGAAGGTCATGGAGTAACTGCTGCGGATATACCTTTCTTCTGGAGCTCCCAGTATTGGGTGCATGAATTTGGTAGTGCCATTTTTGTAATACTGCAAAATACTGAACCTTGTTTGCATAAGGAAATGCCAATAGAACCGAGCGATTGAAATGTTCCTCCGCAGTTTGTCGGTTGTTTCCAGATTCTCGCAACAACTCCATTGTGTCTAAAACACACTGCGCGTATGGTCTATCAAAAATACCGCCTTCGCCTGTTGTTTTTACAGGTATGCCTAATTCCTTTAATGCATTAACAAACTGGACATCTCTATTTTCTCCATTAGATGTTCGAATACCGCGCAGCAGAATTGCAAAATCACTATACGTTAAGCCACGTCTAGATTTTTCCGTACCATCCGGATTATATTCGATATATGTCGTCCCAACGAGAGACTGGATTCGTTGTGCAATCCATTTCGCTTCATCTTCTCTATTTTCAAACCAGAGTTTTCTCATATCTTGAATATTTCCATCTAAATGAGAAGATATATCCTTAGGTAAACGCTCGTAGTTTAAAGTTGACTGAACAAAACCATTGGCAACATCTACGATTGCCTTGGTGCTTCTGAAATTAACAAGCAGCTTATGCGTAGAAACATTATTATATCGATCTGCAAAGGTCAATATATTTTGAACATTCGCGCCTCTCCAGCCATAGATTGCTTGGTCGTCATCACCTACAACAAACAGCAAATCCACAAATTGTGCGAATGTACGGATGAACGATTCTTGTATTGGATTAATATCCTGATACTCGTCAACAAACAGAAATCTAAATTTTTCGATATCCGTTCCAGTTTTTTCTCTAATTTTGCTTAACTCCTCAACAGCCAAACGAATTGCATAGGAAAAATCCATATATCCATCTTGTTCAAGGGCTGTTTTGAGATTAACTAGCGTGTTATATAAAGCGTTATCCTCTCTGGCTATAGCTTGGAGAGAAATGTTCTCATTATTCATCGTTTGCCACGCTGCAGTCAAATCCTGAATGCGTTTAAAGTATCCTGCACCAGACGGAAGACCTAGTTTTCTATAGCGTGACATTACGAATAGGATCAAACCATTCGCATCAAGAATATCGTATTGCCGGTAGGCCGCATTTATATTGCCAAGAAGTTTTTGGCAAAAAGAATCAATCGTACCAATAAACATTGCGCCTATGTAGTTTTCTGGCATATTAAATCTGCGTAGAGCATCAGCGACTCTTCGCTTAATAGATTCCGCTGCTTTCTCGGTAAATGTAAACGCAACAATGCTCTCTGGAGCTTCCCCTTTCGAAAGCAAATATGCTATTTTATAAGCGAGGGTTCGAGATTTTCCTGATCCTGCACAAGCGAGGCACAATATGTTCCGACTCTCATCAATTACAGCGTTATACTGATCTTCTGTCAGGTTGGATTTTAAAACCTGTTCAATATCCATCGCAACAACCTCCTTACGGATTTCGTGAAATATCGAGTTTCGTAATAGTGCTTGCTTCTAAAACATCATCGGTTTCCGAATCCTGAAACACCTTATAACAAAGATAACGGATCAACAGCGAAGCTTCCTCCGTAGTATTGATTCGGAAATTGCCGTTTGCGTCAAGAGAAAGATTCAACATAGTTGCAACTTTCTTTCGTTTGCGTCCATCTTTAATACGAGCAATTCGATCATCTTTTAGTGTAATAAATGTTCTAGATGACTTATATTGAGTAGCAAAAGTCATAAACTCCTCGATATTTGAAATTGTCTCTGTACCTACGATTTTATCAATTGCCGCAAGTTTCACCTTTGCCATTGTCTTTTCCAGGTCAAACATGGTTTCAAAAGTGTGGTTGAATGTATACATCGTGTCATCATACACAATGAAATCTGCCGTTAAGTATAGCCTGCACACATTAGATTCGATCAAATCCAGCTCATCATCGGCAGTTGTTGTAAACACCGCAGTCCGTTTGTTCTGCAAATTCGTAATAGGGTTAGCCAATTTCACAAAAGTTACTGATTTTTCTCCCTGATCACCAGGCTCTCCCAGCAATATGTACCCATTCACTTTTCCATCAATTTTGGAATCTGATGAGTTGCCCACAGCACTTACAAAAGCTGTCCATTGATCTGCAACAAGAGGATTCGAGGTTCTCAGTTTGTCACAAGACACTTTAGTATTCTCACCATCATACTCCTGTACCTGGCTGATCTTCTCAACCTGAAATGTACGGGTAGCATGCAGCAAATTCCTAGCATAGGTGGATAAGAATCTATCATTTTTGAAACGCACCTTGTACACCCTATAAGGCTGTTGCTTCGCTCTTCTGTCGATTTTGAAAAAATGTAATGACCAGGTGTATTTATTTTCGTTTTGTGCTTTGCGCAAAATATCCAACAAAATTTCTTTACTCATGCATTCGTCTCCTCATCAACATGAATGTAAATATAGTTGTCAAAGTCCCAGAATGACACCGGGCATCCCTCGAAAACAGTCATATCCGCTTTACTAATAATCAAACTATCATGATAAATTCTTGGTTTGATCACAGTGCGTTCAACATCGCATGAATACATTTTATATCCTTTGAATTCAAGAAAGATATTTGTGTAGATATTGTTATTTCTTATACACAAAAAAGCTAAAACAAAAAAGTAGACCACAAAGAGCGATACACTTTTCAACTCGCTAAAATCAAAAGCAATCATCGGTAAGATATATGCAAGTAAGAATTCGGCAGATACTTTATTGGCTTTCCTTGCCTTTACAATTTTCCCCTTTGGATTATTGGATGAATTTTCTCTTTCTTTCAAAAAAGAGGAAATACCACTGATTGAAGAAGAAACGACTACGATAACGATCGCAATACTACATAATTGGAGTAATGAGGCCTGAGCAAACCCAAAGAGATTATCCAGTATTTTCAGATTCTTATCCCATTGCGTAGTTAAGGTTACGATACAATCCCACAAGTCACTTATCAATATAGAAACCCACAATGGCAGAAAAGAGGTAATGAACATATCCCATTTGAATTTTTTCCACATAACTAGTACTCCTTTTTGATGGTGACCAGTATATAAATAAATACAATCTAAGGAAATATTATCATATACATGCGTATTTTTCAATATTATGAAATAAGCCAGGAGTGTGTATAATACAAGCTGTCATATGTTGATTGCTCTATATATACCTGTATTGGAATTATTAGTGGGAAAAAGATACTAGTTGCAGAAGGTATTTAATCTCAATACTGTGGCCCAGACACATAGACGACAACTGTTGCTGTTTCGATAACACAGTCCACAGCTTAAGGGCAGCCCTTTGCGGGGCTGCCCTTGGTTGTTTTGCTACGTATTTAGTTGTTCAATTCTTGTGACAGGAGAACACCTAATTTGATGCCATCAACAAAACCTGTTTGCTGGTGGCTGCGGCAGAGTCGGCATACCGCGTATATCACCTCATCTTTCTCTTTAAGAGTTTTATCATTCATCGCTTCATAAAGTTCCTCAAAGGCCTGCTTGATCTCCTTACTATCATCGGTGCAGTTCTGATCATAGTAGGCACTGCAAAGGAAACCCAAAACACTATCATCATCCCTAAAGTCAGGCTTTGCATTGGCCAGCTTGGACTGCAGGGTATGTACAAAATCATTCATTTTCATTATCCTCCTTTTCTTCTCTGTTAGGCAGCCGATATTCTCCCAGCCGCTGCAATTCGATTTGCTCTTCAAAGCGCTCCTGGGCAGCAGCAACTACCTGCATAAGGATCATTCGGTCGTTCTCCCATCCCTTAATGCCTTCGATATATTGGCCGCGCTGTTTATCGCTGATGATGAATGGCATCACATTATACCGGAGGCACTCCTTGAACATGATGAGCCGGCCAACGCGACCGTTGCCATCTTCAAAGGGGAATAACCTTTCGAATCGCACATGGAAGTCCAGGATTTCAGTCATACCGATTTCCTCATTGGACTCATACTCCAAGATTAGCTCTTTCAAGTAGGTATGTACTTCTTTTGCAGGGATCAGCTCCCGGTTTCGACCAAAGGTCCGTTCTGTGCGGTAGACTCCGGGAGTAACGCGGTTCTTTCGCTGGTCAACCGTGCCCTGCATCAATAAGGTATGTAGCTGCTGGATCATCCTCTGCGTTAGGGGATCCATCACATGGTCGATGATAAAATCCACACACATACAGTGATTCAAGGCCTCAATTGTATCCGAGACTTTTATTGGTTCAACAATTTTGTGGACCTTACCTTTCTTAAAGATCATTTCGATTTGTTCGCGGGTCAGCCGGTTGCTAGCCATACGAGAGGAGGAATAGGTTAAGTTGATCTGTACATAGTCGTACAGACCGTGGAAATTATTCTTTTTCTTCTGCCGGATCAGTCTGGTGGCCAGTGGAGGGATCTCCGGATCACTCTTCCTGATGCCAAGACTATTCGGCCTTTTTGCGTCCTCTGGGATCATCCAAATGCCGTTATGACATTTGACTCGTGGTATCCGTTTTTCTCTGCAAAATTTGCGGACGAGGACCTGCGAAACGCCCCATTTTTTGGCCGTTTCGGTGACGGATAAGTACTCCATAATTGCAATATTCCTTTCTTTTTTTGCCGCCTAGTGCGAAACACCGCGGAACACCTAAAATGAGGCGGAACAGGGCGACAAGAATTCGACAAGAAACAGAATGGACCAGCATTAAAATAATGGACATTTTTAGAACTTTTTGATAACCAAATGGACTGTTTGGACGTAAAAAACCGAAAAATCTAAATAGAACATATGTTCGAACCGATGGCATTCAAGAGGTCAGCGGTTCAATTCCGCTGGTCTCCAACAAAAATACCGGAAAACGCCAAGTTTTCCGGTATTTTTTATTATAGCCGACAATAAGTTCACCCCGGTAATTTACGCACTGGAATTGCACTGGAATTGGCCCTAAAATTAATGATACTCTACGGAAAATAACGAACCGCCCTACACGCGATGAAATCCGACCTCATAACCGCGCATACAAGATCTCAGACAAATGATAAATACCACCTGTTCTCTAAAAATAAAAATCGTGTGAATGTATCATTTTTCTTGATTTTTACGTTTTGATCTGCTAATATAACGTACAACGCTGTCAGTGTTGATCATACTTCCTGGCAGCTTGTCAAAACTTCTAAAGCTCTGCCATCAGGCAGAGCTTTTGCATATTCATACATCCTGTACAGATATCATGTCATTGGGTGCAGGGGGATGACTGTACAGGCACCAGCCTAACATTCTCGGAAATGATAATATATTGTTCTGACTTGCTGCCTACAATGTAAATAAAACCGGTAGTTTGGTCTTCAAATGTGCATATTACATAATGAAGTTCATCACTGACGCAGATCTACCTCCGCCGTCAAGCTGACGCAGGATCCAGTACTGGTCAAGAACCTAATCGCTAGGGCTGCCAAACCGATTGCAATCCCGATGGATATTCGGAAGCAGAAGCTTATCGTAAACTGCACTGAAGAAACCTTCACCGGAGATCTTGTCTGGACGGCAGAAGCAATCGGTAACATTCTCAAAACTGTATGGAGCATACTCCGGAAAGCGGTACAATTACGATCACCGCTCAGGAAACTGCTCCCTATAGGTAAACCGAAGTACAAGACACCGGCACCAAGTTTGTAATCAAGTTATACAAGCAAATTATCTGAATAAATGGAGAACACTATGAAAGCAAAGAAGAAAACATTGCGCAGGCTCCTGAGCATTTTCCTGTGCTTGTGTATTTTGGGTATTACAGCACTTACTGTAATCAACTCAATTGTCAAACTGAGCACCAGTGATCAGATCATCAGTTCTGAGGAGGCTGTGAAACTGGAGGACATTGACTGCATCCTGGTTCTGGGCTGTTTTGTAAAGGACGACGGCAGACCCAGTGATATGCTTTTTGACCGTCTTACGCGGGGTGTAGAACTGTACGATCTGGGTGCTGCGCCTAAACTTCTCATGAGCGGTGACCACGGCCGTGAGGAATATGACGAGGTCGCAGCAATGAAACAGTTTGCGATCGGCGAAAGCATTCCTTCAGAAGATGTGTTTATGGACCACGCGGGCTTTTCCACCTACGAAAGCATCTACCGCGCTAAGGAGGTCTTTCAATCTGACAGGATCTTGATCGTCACCCAGGAATATCACCTGTATCGTGCGCTCTATATCGCAAATCAGTTGGGTGTAGAAGCATACGGTGTCTCCTCGGACTATCATACTTATGTCGGTCAGTTTATGCGAGACTTCCGGGAGGTGCTGGCCAGGGTAAAGGATTGTGCTACATGCATATTCAAGCCGGAGCCTACTTACCTGGGTAATGCCATACCCATTTTCGGTGATGGCAACCTTACAAACGACGACACCACGGATTTCTCCTGAGAAATGTGACATATCTCTTATATTCGAGTCACTTGCGTGTCACTTGACCTAAGCTTACTTGTTGTTTAAAAAATCTCGGCTCTCCACATGAAGAGCCGAGATAATTCTTATTTAAAAAGGTTTCAACTGTGTTGCCTTCCCTGTTTCATCAGCTTACTAAAGAAGATGAAAAAGGCCGTTGTTGTTGCGGCGGCGGCAATAAAATCGCTGACCGGTTCTGCCAGAAATACTGCCATGGCCTGATCCTGGAAGAAATTCGGCAAAATAAAGATCAACGGGATCAGAAGGATCAGCTTTCGCAGGCAGGCCATAAACAAGCTGATCTTTGCCTGTCCCAAGGCCATAAATGCCTGCTGACAGGAGATTTGAAAACCCACAGAGAAACCGCAGGCCAGAAAGATCCGCAGTGCCCATGCGGTGTAGCTTACCAAGGCCGTGTCGCTGGTAAAAATACCGGCAAATCCGTTGGGAACCAGCATCATCGCCAGCCAGAACAAAACGGTATAGGCAACGCACACACCAAACTGGCAGAAAAAAGCTTCCTTCACACGGTCCAGCTTTCTCGCGCCGTAGTTATAGCTGATCAGCGGCTGGCCGCCCTGACAAATACCCATCAACGGCATGGTAATCAGCTGATTGATGGAAGTCAGCACTGTCATGGCACCCACCGCCACATCACCGCCAAACCGGGCAAGGCTGGAGGTAAAGCTGACGGAAAGAACGCTCTCTGTGGAGATCATCACAAAGCTGGAAATGCCCAGTCCCAGACACGGCAGGATCACACCGGATTCCAGCTTCATGTTGGGCATGCGCAGCTTCAAAATCGTCTTTTTTCCCGTTAAGAACCGCAAAATCCAAAGGGCGCTGACCGTCTGGCTGATCACAGTGGCAATGGCAGCACCGGCAACACCCATATCAAAGGCGAAGATAAAAATGGGATCGAGAATAATGTTTACAATCGCGCCGATCACCGTTGTCAGCATACTGAATTGGGCAAAGCCCTGGGTGGTAATAAAGGTATTCATACCCAGAACGATCAGAACGAATACACTGCCCAGAATATAGATGCGTCCATAGGTCAGTGCGTAAGGCAGTGTCGCGTCACTGGCGCCGAACAGCCGCAGCAGCCAGGGGGCCGCAAAATACAGTGCCGCAGTGAGTATCACAGCCAGAATCATCAAAACCGCGAAGCAGTTTGCCATGATTTTTTCTGCCTTTTCCTTTTCTCCACGGCCCATGGCAATTGCCGCCCGGGGTGCGCCGCCGGAGCCTGCCAGCATGGCAAATGCGGTAATCAGCATCAAAATCGGTGTAAACAGGCCCACACCTGTCAGGGCAGTTCCGCCAATTTCCGGGATATGGCCGATGTATATCCGGTCAACGACATTATACAGCAGATTCACGATCTGCCCAACCAGAGCAGGCACCGCCATCTTTAACATCAGCTTTTTCACGCTGCCGGTACCCATATCTGTTTTTCTTGTTTCCTCCATGGGAATTCACTCCTTTTTGTTATTGGTGCCGGGACAAGTGACCTCCACCATCTTTTCGATCATATGGTGCAGTTGGTGGGACAGTTCCGTATTGGCTGCCTTGTAGTAGACTTCCTTGCCGTCTCTTCGGCTGACTACAAGGCCCATGGCCCGCAGAAGCTTCAAATGGTGGGAAACCGCGGGGCTGCTCATCTGCACCATGGCAGAGAGGTTGATTACACATTCCTCGCAGTGACACAGCAGCCAGAAAATACGGATCCTGCTGCTGTCACCCAACAGCTTAAACAATTCCGCAGCGGTAGAGAATTTATCGGCATCGGGCATATGGTTCAGCTGCTCTATGTACTGACCGTGGTCATGAGGCAGTTTCTTATTTTCCATGGTATCCGCTCCATCCTTTGATTATATAACATGTTGGAAACAAATTCAAATCATATTTTTTTGACAAACAGCGCCCGGATGGCATTCAGCACGGCCAGCACCATAACGCCCACATCCGCAAAGATAGCAAGCCACATGTTGGCGCTGCCCAGCGCTACAAGCACCAAGGCCAGCACTTTGACGCCGATGGCAAAGACAATGTTTTGATACACAATGGACATGCATTTGCGGGAGATTTTAATCGCCTTTGGCAGTTTCATGGGATCATCGTCCATCAGTACCACATCTGCTGCTTCAATGGCCGCATCGGAACCCATGGCACCCATGGCAATACCGATATCCGCCCGGGACAGTACCGGTGCGTCGTTGATGCCGTCGCCTACGAAAGCCAGCTTTTGGCGCTTCGGCATTGTACCGAGCAGCTTTTCCACTTCCGCCACCTTATCCCCCGGCAGCAGCTCACTTCGTACCAAATCGATCCCCAGTGATTTTGCTGTCCGCTCCGCCACTGCTTTGGCATCACCAGTGAGCATCACTGTTCGCTTTATACCGGTGGAGCGGAGCGTGGCCACGGCCTTTTGCGCATGATCTTTCAAGGTATCCGCAATCACAATACAGCCGCCATACAGGCCATTGGCCGCCACATGAACAACAGTGCCGTAAGCCACCGCACTGTCGAGCTCAATGCCCATTTCCCGCATCAGCTTCCCGTTTCCGGCAGCTACAGGGATTCCGTCCACTATAGCCGTGACACCCCTGCCCGCCAGTTCCCGGATATCCGATACCCGGCTTCGGTCAATGTCTTTTCCGTATGCCTGCCGCAGACTTTTGCTGATAGGATGGGAGGAAGCACTTTCCGCCAATGCCGCATATTCAAGGATATCTTCCTGCGCAATGCCCCTTGGGTGGATTTCCGTTACGGCAAAAGTTCCTTTTGTCAGTGTGCCGGTTTTATCCATTACCACACAAGTGGTTTGCGACAGGGCTTCCAGATAGTTGGAACCCTTCACCAGAATACCCTCCTTGCTGGCACCGCCAATACCGGCAAAAAAGGTCAGTGGAATACTGATGACCAGGGCGCAGGGACAGCTGGCAACCAAAAAGCTCAAAGCCCGGTAGAGCCATTGACTCCAATTACCGGGATTACCTGTGATCATACAGATCACAGGCGGGATCAGTACCAATGCCAGTGCGCTGTAGCATACCGCAGGGGTATAGACCTTGGCAAACCGGGAAATAAAGGCTTCCGATTTTGATTTCCGGGAGCTGGCATTTTCCACCAGATCCAAAATCTTGGAAACGGTAGATTCTCCGAATTCTCTGGTTGTGCGGATTTTCAGCAGACCGTTCATGTTGACACAGCCGCTGATCACTTCGCTGCCTGCACAAACATCCCTGGGAATGCTCTCCCCTGTCAGTGCGCTGGTATTGAGGCTTGCGCTTCCGGCCTCCACAATGCCGTCAATGGGAATTTTCTCACCAGGCTGAACCACAATGATGCTGCCCGGCATTACTTCATCCGGATCAACACGCTCTAAGACACCGTTTACCTCGATATTGGCATAATCCGGGCGAATGTCCATGAGCTGGCTGATATTTCTGCGGCTTTTGCCCACTGCATAGCTTTGGAACAGCTCACCGGTCTGGTAAAACAGCATGACAGCAATGGCTTCCACATAATCGCCGCTTTGGGTAACACCGATAACCATGGCACCGACGGTGGCCACAGCCATCAGAAAGTTTTCGTCAAATACCTGCTTATTGCGGATTCCCTTCCATGCTTTGCGAAGGATATCATGGCCTGCCACCAGATAAGGAATCAAGTACAGCGCAAAACGAAGCATACCCTTCACCGGTACAAAGTGCAGCAAAAGCATCATTGCTGCTGCCGCAAGGATACGCATCAGCATTTTTCTTTGCTTTTTTGTCATAAAACTGCCTCCTTACAGAAAAAGCAGGGCATTTGCCCTGCTTTCGCCCATTACAGATAAATTACGCAATCGTCCTCGATCACCTTGCAGTTTTTATAAACTGCCTCCATGGTGGTCTTTACATCGGCACCCTCTTCAAAGGTAACGATCATCTTCTGGGTCATGAAGTTTACCACCGCGTCCTCTATGCCCCGGGTCTTCTTAGCTGCTTCTTCCATCTTGGCGGCGCAATGGGCACAATCCACTTCGATCTTGTAGGTTTTCTTCATGCTTGTGACCTCTTTCAATTTCAAGATTAAACAATCATTTAATTGTTAAACCCAGTATAGCACACACGCAAAGAAAACGCAATCCTTTTTTATATTTTTTCATAGGCCAATCTGGGATCGTGATTGTCTTCAATATAGATCACGCCGCAATGCACAAATCCCAGCCGCTTCAGCACAGTCTGCATAACCAGATTATCCTCGTGGGTATCGATACGCAGGTGGCCGCACCGGTTGAATGCCCACTGAATACACAGCTTTCCGGCTCCCCTGCCCTTTCGGGCCGCGATTCGGTGAACTACACCATAAGGACTGTCCTGAAGCCAACTGCCATCGATCACCGCATAGCTGGAATCGATATCTTCGCCGTAGTCATAAAAAAATACAGCCGCCAAGGATTCTCCGTCCTGGCACACATAGCATTTTTCCGTCTTGATGTCCTGCTCAATCAGCCACTTGGGCGGCCAGCCACGATCTCCCCACTGGTGGGGGTTGCCGGTCTGCGCCATAAAATCCCTGGCTCCGGCATAGATCTCCATGATCTCATCCAAATCACCGGGCATCGCTTTTCTGATTTCCATAGCCATCCTCCTGCTGCTGTTTTGTTGATTATATCAGCAAACTGTCTGTTATACAAGCCTGCAGAAGCCGTACATTGTCTTGCGTTTCCATACCGGCTGTGCTATAATTGCCGCAGCTGATATCTTTCACTGTGAAAGGAGAAACAAAAATGAACACAGAACTCTGGCACGGATTTGAAATGACCCGTTTTACCTTTGAAGACCGGGAAGCCATTATCGTTTTTCCAAAAGAAGCTCGGCCCGGTAACCCTTGGGCGCTGAAAACCGAATACTGGGATGCCTTTCCCGATGTAGAAGTGCGGCTTTTGGAACAGGGTTATCATGTTGCCTATGTCAAAAACAAGAACCGCTGGTTTACCCGGGAAGAATGCGATGCCAAAGCCCGGTTTGTACGTTTTGTATCCAAAACCTACAGCTTAAATTCCAAATGCATTCCCGTAGGCATGAGCTGCGGCGGCGGTTATGCGGTGAAATTCGGCGGCATGTACCCCGAACTGATCCAATGCATGTATATTGACGCACCCGTGATGAACCTCTGCAGCATCCCCGGCAAGCACGGTGATCCTCATAGTGAGAAAATCTGGGACGAGGAATTTATTTATGCCTACCCAGGCATAAAACGCTATCAGCTTCCCGGCAGCCAGGAGCATCCTATCTGTCAGGCCGATTCCCTTATTTCCCATCACGTTCCCATACTGCTGGTTTACGGAGAAGAGGATCAAACTGTGCTCTACGAAGAGAACGGCAAGCTGCTGGCTGAAGCCTTTGCCGGAACTGGTTTGCTGACCGTTATCAAGGTTCCGCTGCGCGGACATCACCCCCATGGCATGACCGTCGACAACAGCATCATCGTTGATTACATTCTGAAGCACAGTTAAAGGAGCAGCTCCATTGAAACTTTTGATCATTCGCCACGGTGACCCGGATTATTCCATTGATTCCCTCACCACTGCCGGCTGGAAAGAAGCAGCGCTTCTGGCTGACCGCATCAGCAAGCTGGATGTGAAGGCTTTCTATGTTTCGCCTTTGGGCCGCGCAAAGGACACCGCGTCTTTGACCTTGCAGCGGATGGGCCGCACCGCCGAAGAAAAGAGCTGGCTGCGTGAGTTTCCCGCGTCCATTCAGCGTCCCGACAGTGAAACCCCGACAATCTGTTGGGATTGGCTGCCCCAGGATTGGGCGGTGGAACCCCGGTTTTATGACCGGGAGCAGTGGTTGGAAGTTCCTGTGTTTCAAAATTCCAACACAGCGGATGTTTACCATACTGTTTGCAGTGGTCTGGATGCGCTGCTTGCCGAGCACGGTTATGTGCGGCAGGGCAACCTGTACCGGGCGGAACAACCCAATGAAGATACCATTGTTTTGTTCTGTCATTTTGGCCTGGAGTGTGTTCTTTTAAGCCATCTGCTGGGAGTTTCTCCTATGGTTCTCTGGCATGGCACCTGTGCCGCGCCCACATCCGTTACCACACTGATCACAGAAGAACGCCGGGAAGGGATCGCCTGTTTCCGTATGAGTTCCTTTGGCGACATTTCACACCTGTACGCAGGCGGTCAGGAACCGGCCTTCGCCGCCCGGTTCTGTGAGACATATGCCAATACCGATCAGCGGCATGATTGATGAAAAAGAAGCTGTAAATTAACGAATATTTATTCTGTTTTCATTTATAAAGCAGACTTACGGCGGGAGTAAACCCCCGCCCTACGGGATCTCAGGTGAGATGTTTGTAGGGCGCTGGCTGTCTCCCGCCGGTTATTGTGATTATTTTTACGGGTTATTTTACAGACCCTTTCTGTTTATTGTATTCCAATGACAACAGAACAGGCCACAAACAGCAGCATAGTCACCAGTGTCAGTGCCGACAGAGCGGATGCGATCTGTACACGTTCTTCCGGCTCGTCCGCGAACACCGGGATCACATAAGGAGGCGGCAGGATCAGCATCAGAAGCATCGCGCCTTCAAAGAGCACACCGTTCAGAATGGTTCTGTTCAATGCCACTGCCACAGCGTAGCATATGGCCATGATGCCCAGCCGCACGGCGATGAGTCCCGCGGTCTTTTTCCATGGAATTTCCCGGATCACCAGATCATAGCCTACCGTCAGCAGAATGATCATGCCCGTAGGCGCTGACAGGAAGCTGCTGGACGCTGTCAAAATGCCCGCAACACCCCAC
This sequence comes from Faecousia sp., assembly GCA_045606145.1. Taxonomy (GTDB): domain Bacteria; phylum Bacillota; class Clostridia; order Oscillospirales; family Oscillospiraceae; genus Faecousia. The sequence continues at coordinate 5,715 of JAZURG010000205.1, read as the reverse complement.
TGTTCCAGCCTTCCGTAGAGGCCCGTGGCACCGATCAGCACACCGGCAGCAACCGCCCAAAGAATGGGTGTGGATGCCATATCACGGCCAATGGCCTTGATATCCGTTTTGCCGGAAAGCAGGGTCTTGTACAACGTAAAGACAAACAGTGTCTGGCCAATATCCGGCAGAGCAAAATCCGACACACTGCGGCCGGGGAACAGCAGAACAAACAGGGCATAGCCCAGCATGCCTGCTTCAAAACCGGAAAACAGGAATTTTACCAGCCGGCCCTTGACCCGGAAGAGCTTCACAGCAGCATAGCCCAGACCCAGCGCCAGACAGCAGATGCCAAACATCAGCAGCGGCAGCAGCAGCGCGGCAGCGGTGTATTCCGCCGTGGCGAAAGCCTCCAGCAGAACAAAGGGCAGCGTCAGGTCAAGCACGACCTTTTTCAGCGCATCCACACCGTCACGACTCAGGAAGCTCCTATTGCGGCACAACATGCCAAGACCCAATGCCAGAAATACCGGCAGCGCCGTTTCAAATACAGCTATGACTTTATCCATCGATTACTTGATAACGCCCTTCTGGACAATGACGTTGGCATAGATGGCAGATTCGCCGGTCTGCAGGATGCAGTAGCAGTCCTTGGCCTCATCGTAGAAGTCAAAACGGTCGATGTTTCCTACTGCATCGGCGCCGCGGTCATCGTACTTGGCAACGATCTGCTTGTAGGTTTCCCAAACAGGGATCTCCAGATCCTTGTCGCACTCCATTTTTTCCATCAGGGTGATGGGCTTTTCCACATAAGTGTCGGCGGGGATCACCTGCAGAATGGCATCCAGCAGTTCAGGAACGCCGTGACCGTCAGCCCGGAGGAAAATAGCGCCCTTGGCCTTTGCCATGGCAGCACCGGGGAAGTTGCCGTCACCGATGCAGATACGGTCACTGTGACCCATTTCGCACAGAACCTTCAGCAGTTCGGGAGAAAGGATAGAAGGAATATTTTTCAGCATAGGATTACCTCCAAATTGTAGATTTCAAAAAGTGGCGGTCAAAAGACCGCCACTCTTTTTCAGTTGTAATTACTTGTACATCGGACCATAAGTGGTGCAGGCGCGGTAGTCCTGGCCTTCCTTGTCCATGCCGAATGCGTTCCAGCAAGCGGGACGGTAGATCTCGTCCTCGGGAACGTTGTGCATGCACACGGGGATGCGCAGCATGGAGCACATGGTGATCAGGTCAGCACCGATGTGGCCGTAGGAGATGGCACCGTGGTTGGCGCCCCAGTTCATCATGACCTCGTAAGCGGTCTTGAAGGGAGAACCTTCCTTGCCGTCGCAGCGAGGAGCAAACCAGGTGCAGGGCCAGGTGGGGTTGGTGCGCTCCATCAGCGTATCGGAAACCTGCTCAGGCAGGTTGACAGTCCAACCTTCTGCGATCTGCAGCACAGGGCCCAGACCCTTGACCAGATTCAGACGGATCATGGTGCAGGGCATTTCAGCCTGTGTGGTGAAGTGGCTGGAGAATCCGCCGCCGCGGAAGTTGTCCTGACCGGCCTCGCACCATACGGTAGCGTCGGTCATCTTCTTGATATCTTCCTCGGTAACTTCCCACCACTTCTTCATGGTAGCGTTGCCGTTCTCGTCGGTGCAGACACCGGAAGCGTCCAGACAGGCGGCACCGGAGTTCAGCAGGTGGATGATACCGTTGCTTTCAGCAGCCTTGCCCTCCAGCTTGTAGCCGGTAACACGCTCGGTAGCCTCGCCGGACCAGTAAGTACGAACGTCAGCGAAAATCTGTGCGCGGTGGGTCAGCAGACGCATCATCAGCATACCAATGCCGTTGAGAATATCGTTCTCGGTAGCCAGGGTGAAGGGTTCCCGGGCGCCTTCGTAGTCGAAGGTGGAGCTCAGCAGAGCCTCGGGGTAGTCACAGTTGGGCCAATGGTCGGTCCACTGACGCTGACCCTGGAAGCCGCCGGCGATAGCATTGTGGCCAACCTTCTCTTCCTCGAACTTGTCGGACAGGTTGGGGTTGCCAGCCATCAGGTCCTTGATGATGCAGAGCATCTTGACAGTAAACTCCCTCTGCTTTTCATTCTCTTCGGGTGTGAACTTGATGCGAACCTTCTCGCCCAGGAAACCAACCTCATCGACGTTGTCGTCGCGGCCTTCCTTGCAGTGCTCCTTGGTCCATGCCAGAGCCTTCTGGTATTCTTCCTCGTTGTAGATGCCTTCTTCCATGCGGCGCAAGATCTCGACCTCGTCAACGGACTCAACGCGCATGCCGAAGTACTCTTCCAGCACACTCTGGTCCATAATGGAACCGGCGATACCCATGCACTGGGAGCCGATCTGCAGGTAAGACTTGCCACGCATAGTAGCAACAGCGACAGCAGCACGGCCGAAGCGCAGCAGCTTTTCCTTTACATCCTCAGGAACTTCAGAGACCTGCTCACGGTCCTGAACCTCATGACCGTAGATACCGAAAGCGGGCAGACCCTTCTGTGCGTGACCGGCCAGAACAGCAGCCAGGTAAACAGCGCCGGGACGCTCGGTGCCGTTGAAGCCCCAAACACCCTTAATAGTGTGAGGATCCATGTCCATGGTCTCGCTGCCGTAGCACCAGCAAGAGGTGACGGACAGAGTGATGGAAACGCCTTCCTTCTTAAACTTGTTGGCGCAGGCAGCAGCCTCGGGAACGCGGCCGATGCAGGTGTCAGCCATAACAACCTTGACAGGCTCACCGTTGGAGTAGAACAGGTTCTCCTCGAACAGCTTCTTGGCAGCATTTGCCATTGCCCAAACGGTGGGTTCCAGAGATTCACGCATCATCTGGGGGCCACGGCGGCCGTCAACGATGGGGCGAATACCAATTACGGGATAATCGCCGACGTATCTGTTTTTTGCCATATTTTTTCCTCCTGATTCTTTCCGTGATGTTATCACGGACGTATTTACATTATATATAAAAACACCAACGTGCCTTTATACGAATTTATTTCTGCACCAGTTTACAGGGCAGCCGCGCGATTCTGGGTTCTCCCGCAAAACCGTTAAGCCGTTCTATCAGGTGTGTTGCGGCCATTCTGCCGATTTCTTCTTCCGGCTGCTGAACCACCGGCAGCGGCGGTTTCATCATGGTGCAGATATCCACGCAGTCAAAACCGAAGATATCAAAGTCCTCCGGAATCCGAAGTCCCCGCTCTCTGGCCGCTGTGACACAGCCCATTGTAATATTGTAGTTGGTTGTGAAGATGGCCATAGGCGGATGCTCCTGGGCGATCAGCCGCTCGCAGCCACGGTATCCGGTAGCAAAATCATTCTGGTCACTGATAAACAGGTCATCATCATAAATAAGGCCATGGTCGGAAATCGCCTTCAGGTAGCCGATCTGCCGTTCCTTTGCGGTCAGCACCGATTTGGGACCTGTAATCATTGCCACGCGGCTGTGGCCTTTCTTGATCAGGCAGGACACTGCCTGATAAGCCGCATCGGTATTGTTGACAAGCACTGTATCGCTGGTCACACCCTGGATCATCCGGTCGATCTGTACCACAGGGATATTGCAGTTGGCTGTCAGCTCATAAAATTCATCCGCTGTCAGATCCTCCGGCGCGTAAATCAATCCGTCGATACCGTTGGAGATCAAAAAATGCAGGTTGTCCCGTTCCAGACCATGGTTGGCACCATAGCAGGAAATTAAGCTGTGGTACCCGTGTTCCCGGAGAGTCTTGTCCAGAGAAGTCAGTACCGTACCGAAGTAAGGTGTCGCAATATCCGGGATCAAAATGCCGATGGAGCGGCTGCGTTGCGTCTTCAAGCTTCTGGCAAACGGGTTTACCCGATAGTCCAGGGTCTCGATGGCCTTGCTGATAGAATCCACATTCTCCTGCCGTACATTCCCGCCGTTGATATATTTGGAAACAGTGGCAATGGAAACACCGGCCATACGGGCCACATCTTTGATCGTTGCCATTGCTTACCCCTTTCCTGTTCTCTTAGAAAGTGAAACGTTTCGCTCTTAAAATACAAACATCCCACTATTGTGGACACCCTTACGGTAAATATAATATAAAAACATTTTTGTGCTGTCAATACAATTTTTTAAAAAATAGCTTGATTTTTTTAGTAAAGTTTATTATAGTATAGCCAGTGACGGGGCAAGTATGCCCTGCCGTGCTCCCATTTTGTGCAGGAAATACAAGCGAAACGTTTCGCGTTTGTGTAAAGAGCGCATGCTTGAGAGGAAAGTGACAATAATTGGAATTTTGTCGTGACCGGAGCACGAAAGCAGTGAATGAGAAAGGTGATGTTGAATGGGCGAAACGATTCTGAAGATGCAAGGCATCCACAAATATTTCGCAGGTGTCCATGCTCTGAATGGCGTTAATTTCGAGCTGAAAGCCGGCGAAGTCCATGCCCTGATGGGCGAAAACGGTGCCGGCAAGTCCACTCTGATCAAGGTTCTCTGTGGTATCCACCAGCGTGACGGCGGTACCATCGAGTATCTTGGCAAAGAAGTCGGGTTCCATAATATTGCGGAATCCCAGGCTGCCGGTATCAGCGTAATCCACCAGGAGCTGAACATGATGAACCATCTGACCGTAGCGCAGAACATGTTCATCGGCCGTGAGTTTAAGAAGGGCGCTTTCATTGACGATAAGGCAATGGAAGAAGAGGCTCGGCGCCTGTTCGACAAAATGGGTGTTAAGATTGACCCGTCTGTCAGCTTGGGCACGCTGACCGTCGGTAAACAGCAGATGGTCGAGATTGCAAAGGCGATCTCCCGTGAGTGCAAGCTGCTGGTTCTGGATGAGCCTACCGCAGCCCTTACCCTTCCCGAGGTTGAAGAGCTGTTCAAGATCATGGGCGAGCTGAAGGAAAAAGGTATCGGCATGATCTATATCTCCCACCGTATGGACGAGATCACCCGCATTTCCGACCGTGTCACCGTTATGCGTGACGGCGAATATGTAGGTACTGTCAATACCGCAGAGGTCACCCGCGATGACATCGTTAAGATGATGGTCGGCCGCGTGATCATGGGTGAGCAGAAGGCATGCAGCTGTGTCGCATGCGATGCCCCCGTCATTCTGGAAGTCAAGCATCTGAACGCCGGTAAGGAAGTTAAGGATGTCAGCTTCAATCTGCGCAAGGGCGAGATCCTGGGCTTCGCAGGTCTGATGGGCGCAGGCCGTACCGAAGTTGCCCGTGCCCTTTACGGTGCTGACCCCAGCCAGAGCGGCGAGATTTACTTAAACGGCAAAAAGGTCAAGATTAAGACTCCCGAGCAGGCTGTCAAGCATGGCATCTGCTACCTGTCTGAGGACCGTAAGCGCTTCGGTCTGATGCTGGACAAGTCCGTTACCGAAAACACCACCATCGCATCCGTTGACGCCTTTATCCACGGCGGTTTGATTAACGACAATGAGATGCGTACATTGTCCGCAGACTTTAATGCAAAGCTGCGCACCAAGACTCCCTCCATGGAGCAGCTGCTGAAGAACCTCTCCGGCGGCAACCAGCAGAAGGTCATCATCGCCCGCTGGCTGATGAAGAACTGCGACATTTTCATCTTCGACGAGCCCACCCGCGGCATTGACGTCGGCGCCAAGAGTGAGATCTACAATCTGATGGACGAACTGGTCGCCCAGGGCAAGTCCATCATCATGATCTCTTCCGAACTGCCCGAGGTCCTGCGTATGAGCGACCGCGTGCTGGTTATGTG
>JAZURG010000204.1:0-78857 GCA_045606145.1 Faecousia sp. | reverse complement strand
GCTGCCCGAAGGGCAGACGGATGAGGGGTGTGGCAGCTTTTTGACCCCTCATCAGTCAAAAATCAAAGATTTTTGACAGCTTCCCCCCAAGGGGAAGCCTTTAGGGTGCGGTGGTAGTTTGTGCGCTAAACGATCATTTACCGCATCAAACAATATCTCTTGCATAATGGGCATATTTATATTATAATACCTCGTTGTATATTGAGTAAAGGAAGAAAACAAATGCAAGAAGGAAGAAACCTCCCCGATTCCGGCAGCAACAAAATGGGTACCATGCCCGTTGGCAGGCTGCTTTATTCCATGGCTCTGCCCATGATCTTATCCATGCTGGTTCAGGCGCTGTATAACGTGGTTGACAGCATCTATGTTTCCCGCATCTCCGAAAGCGCCGTGACCGCCTTAGGTCTGGCATTCCCTGTGCAGAATATGCAGATTGGCTTTGCCACCGGCATCGGCGTTGGTATGAACGCCCTGCTGAGCAAATCCCTTGGTGAAGGAAACCGTGAGCAAGGCAACCGTGCGGCAGGTAACGCAATGATTCTGACCGCTATCGCTGTTGTAATTTTTATGCTCTTTGGCTTTTTCGGCAGCCGGCCCTATTATGCCATGCAATCCGATGTGGCAGAAACCGTGGACGGCGGTGCTGCCTATACCGCTATCTGCTGTATTTTCACCTTGGGTATCTTTGTGGAGATTCTGGGCGAACGGCTGCTGCAGGCCTCCGGCAGAACCGTTTATACCCTGTTCACGCAGGGCACCGGCGCTATTGTCAATATCATTTTAGACCCCATTTTGATCTTCGGTTGGTTTGGTCTGCCCGCAATGGGCATTGCCGGTGCTGCCGTCGCTACTGTCATCGGACAGTGGGTGGCGGCCATTATGGCTGTGATTTTCAACATCAAGTGTAACCCCGATGTACAGTTCGGTTTCAAGTATCTCAAGCCCAGGAAAGATGTCATTGTTCCCATTCTGACCGTGGGTATTCCCTCCATCATCATGATGGCCATTGGCTCCGTGATGAACTTTGGAATGAACCAGATCTTCCAGAGCTTCAAGACCTACGGTGAGACCGCTACCGGTGTCTTCGGTATTTACTTTAAGCTTCAAAGCTTCTTCTTTATGCCCGTATTCGGTATGAACAATGCCACCATTTCCATCGTTGCCTATAACTACGGCGCCCGGAATCCCAAGCGCATTACTTCTACCCTCAAGTGGTCGGTTGTCAGCGTTATGGCCATCATGCTGCTGGGCGTTCTGGCATTCCAGACCGTCCCCCATTTGCTGTTGGGTATTTTCAATCCCAGTGATGATTTTCTTGCCATCGGCATCAGCGCCCTGCGGATCGTCAGTCTGATCTTCCCACTGGCTGCCATCGGTATCGCGCTGGGTGCCAGCTTCCAGGCACTGGGCAATGGTATCTATTCCACCATCACCTCCCTCAGCCGTCAGCTCATCGTGCTGCTGCCTGTCGCTTATCTTCTGAGTCTTTCAGGAGATGTGCACTTGGTCTGGTGGGCATTCCCCATTGCAGAGATAGTCAGCCTTGCGGTCACACTGTTCTTCTTTGCAAGGATCTACCGCCAGAAGATCAAACCTATGTTTTGACTTCCCGCACCCCCAAGGCAAACGCCTTGGGGGTGCTCCTCTATTCAAACACAAGATACTGTTATCCGCCAAATTTCCATCGTCTTTTTCGTCAAAAACTTCCGACTCACCAGATTGTTTCCCGCCGAAAGGTATGCTATAATGACTTTAATTGACGATTTATGAGGGATTCCATGAACATAGAGAATATTACCATTGAACAACAACAAGTGCATAAGCTGCTCAGTTTGTCCAACGGCAACGCCGCGCTGTTGTACCTGTATCTTCGCAGCGGCAATTCCATTGACCGGGCGGCGCAGGACTTGAACATACCCCCCAACCAAATTGCCCTGGCCGAAGCCAACCTGCGGCAGATGGGCCTGTGGGAAAGCGAACCCAAAACCGCATTTATTCCCGGAGAGCGGCCCGCCTATTCCGAAACTGATGTGATGACCGCCATGAATACGGATATGGATTTCCGCAGCCTGTACGGCGAGGTTCAGCGTCTGCTTGGCAAGGTGCTGACCACAGAAGAGCTGAAGCTCCTTTTGGCCCTGCACCGGTACTTAGGCCTTCCCAATGACGTGATCTCCGTTCTTGTCTATTACTGCAAGGACCGGGCAAAGCAGCGGGGCAGCCTTCGCAATCCCTCCCTGCGGACCATTGAAAAAGAAGCCTACCACTGGGCAGAACAGGGCATCGAAACTCTGGAGCAGGCCGCCGCCTATATCCAGGCTCAGAATCTGAAAAACTCCAAATTGGAGCAGTTAAAGCGGACCATCCAGGTTCGGGGCCGCAATCTGACCGCAGGCGAAGAACGGTATGCCACTACATGGTTGGAAATGGGTTTCGATGAAGAGGCCATTGCCATGGCCTATGAACGGACATGCCTGAACACAGGCGGCCTCAACTGGGCCTATATGAACAAGATTCTTCAGCGCTGGCACGAATCCGGACTTCACACCGCCGAGGAAGTCAAGCGGGGTGACCGCAAACCGGCTGTTCCCAAAGGTGCTTCCGGACAGTTGGGCCAAGCCGAATTGGAAGCCATCGCCGAGATCATGCAGGAGGGTTAACCTATGGGATACTCCAAAGAAGTTATTATTCGTGCCAGAGCTATTCTGGCCCAAAGAAAGGCCGACCGGGAGTCGCAGTACGCCGCCCGGCTTGCTCAGGCTTATCAGCAGGTTCCCCGGATCCGGGAAATCGACATACAGCTACGGCAAACAGCGGCCGCCGCTGCCCAGGCCATTTTCACCCAGGGCGGCGATGCGCAGGAAGCCATGCAGAAGGTCAAAAACGCAAATCTGGTATTGCAGCACGAGCGCGAAAACCTTGTACAGGCCCACTTTGCCCCCGGTTATCTGAACGAAAATCCCGCCTGTCCCCATTGCAGTGACAGCGGTTATATCGGCAGCACCATGTGCCGTTGCCTGCAGCAGCTGTGCATGCAGGAGCAGCAGAAGGAGCTGGGCACAGCCTTCCGGGGCGGTGAAAGCTTCGAAAACTTCCGCCTGGACTACTATTCCACCGCTATAATTCCCCGAGTCAAAGCTTCCGCCAGAAGTGTCATGGAGCGCAATCTCAACTACTGCCGGGATTATGCCAGCCACTTCGCCACCGGCGCAGGCAATCTGCTTCTCTATGGCTCTACCGGATTGGGCAAGACCCATCTGGCGCTGGCCATCGGCTCTGCCGTGGGTCTGCAGGGTTACAGTGTGTGCTACGAAACTGCCATCAGCCTGTTTGACAAGCTGCAGAAGGCCCGTTTCACCCCCAACGAAGATACCGTCGCTCAGGCAGACCGTCTGGAAAACTGCGATCTTCTGATCATTGACGATCTGGGCACCGAAATGCCCGGACAGTTCGTCACCGCCGCCCTCTACGGTCTGCTGAATCAGCGGCTGCTCAGTGGCAAACCCATGATCATCACCACCAACCTGGCCGTTGAGGAAACTTCCGCCCGGTATTCTCCCCAGATCGCATCCCGTCTGTACGGAGAGTTCAAGCGGCTCACATTCCTGGGAACGGATATTCGTGTACTAAAAAACGGAGGTATGCCCCATGACCGGAATTTTGTTTGATTTGGACGGCACATTGCTGAACACTCTGGAAGACCTGAAAGATGCCGTCAATTACGCATTGACCGTCCATGGCTATCCCACCCGGACGCTGGACGAAGTCCGCCGGTTTGTAGGCAACGGTGCCGCCCGGCTGATGGCTCTGGCTGTTCCGGAAGGCGAGGACTACGAGCCGGTACTGGAAACCTACCGTGTTTACTATCAGGTCCACAGCCAAGTAAAAACCGCCCCCTACCCCGGCATCCTGGAAGCGCTGGCACAGGTTCAGGAGAAATACCCCATTGCCATCGTGTCCAACAAGCCAGATCCCGCGGTAAAGACCCTTTGCAAGGATTTCTTCGGAGATATCTACGCATTGGGTGAAACACCCGATTGTCCCAGAAAACCAGCTCCGGATATGCTCTACAAAGCAACCAAAGAACTGGGCGTTGACCGTTTTGTTTACGTAGGTGACAGTGAGGTAGATGTGATCACTGCCCGTGGCGCAGGCGCAAAGTGCGTCAGTGTTCTCTGGGGTTTCCGGGATGAAGAGGAGATCCGGGCCAACGGCGGTGAATATTTCTGCCGGGACACCGCAGAGCTTCCCGCTATGATTGACCGGGTAGCACAGTTGTAATTTGAAATAAACGAGGAATACCATGGCATACGAATTCTATGCCCTTCTGGGCAGAATGCGCTACATCACCCGCTGGGGTCTGATGCGCAACACTTTTTCAGAAAACATTCAAGAACACTCCCACCAGGTGGCCGTGCTGTCCCACGCGCTGGCCTTGATCCGCCGGGATATCCTGCATCTGCCGGGTCCGGATCCGGACCGCTGCGCCGTTGCGGCACTGTACCACGACGCGTCCGAGACCCTCACCGGTGATCTTCCCACACCCATCAAATACTATAACCCCGATATCATGGCTTCCTACAAGCAGGTAGAGCGGGTGGCAGCGCAGCGGCTTCTAGATATGCTGCCCGCTGAACTGGTGGAAAGCTACAGGCATCTGATTCTGGAAGATGACCGGGATGTGTTGCCGATTGTCAAGGCCGCCGACAAGCTTTCCGCTTATATCAAATGCGTGGAAGAGCAAAAGGCCGGCAACTCAGAGTTTGATACCGCTCTGGTTCAGACTCTGGAATCGCTGAGGTCTACGAACCTGCCGGAGCTGCAATGGTTCATGGACAACTGTCTGGAACCCTTCAGTCTGAATATCGACCAGCTATAATGTACAAAGGCGCTGTTTCATTTATTTTGTTTCTACCTTAACTATTGATATAGAACCTTATGACAACGGGGTCAGGCTCATCGCCTGACCCCAACATTTATTATAGAACCATAAAATATACCGCTCTCATTGCGCATAGGGCGTTGTCAAAATAATCCCGTTTTCAAGGGTAAACTCCACGTATTTACCAACAGCATCGCCGGGAAGCTCTGCCGCTGTTTCTGTAGGTGGCAGATCTAGGATCTGCCAATCCTGCTTCAAAAAGGAAAGCTCTACATCTGCGTACACTTCACTGTATTTGCTTCTTTTGATGTAGGTCATTTTCTCATCTATGTAAAACAGCCGAGCGCGCTTGATCTTTCCCGTACAGCAGTAGGATACGTTACCTTCCGAATAATCAGCCTTGACATCTGGGATCCGGTTGCCTTTTAAAACTTCATCAGCGAACCAGTAGCTTTCCTCCGGCGTGTAACCGTACTCATGAGAGTGCCACATTCTGTGGTGCAGAGAAAGGCAGGTGTTGGGGTTATTCCCTTTTGTATCCAGATAGGACATGGCACTGATGTTGGCAGAAAAATTGGGATCATCATTCCACGACAGCCACATAACCGGCATCTTGACCTTGGAAAACCGTTTTTCCGCGAACCATTTTTGAACGCCCGGCTGTCTGAACCGATTGCTTAGATCCGCATAGCCGCAGCCCATATATCCACAGCCGTATATGGGAACGGCAAAGGCAAAACGGGTATCATAGCCAATGGCGATGGAAGTGATCACACCACCCCAGGATATGCCGCTGATGCCAATTCGGTTGGGATCCACCCGGGGATCATTGCGCAGAATGTTGTGGGCCAGAATAACCGCAGCGACCGCCTGGTACATCCACTGATCCCCAGCCGGCAGCATCCAGTCACCCATGCCGCTGTTGTCGGGGCCAACAGTATAGCCTTCTTCCGCAAAGGGAGTAACCAGTTCCCGCTTCAGCGTTGCCGCGAAATCGCCGTACAGATGCGGTGTCGGTTCTGTGGGAAAATATCCGGTGGTATCCATAGCGATGGCCCCATACCCTCTGTCGTTCCACCTTTTGATCCAGATATCCTCCGGATGTCCGCCGCCGCCATGTACAAGAACCACCGCAGGGACAGGCTCCGTCATATTCTCAGGGAAACCAATATGGGCAAACACTTTTGTGCGCTGTCCTTTGTAATCAGCGCCGTCATAAGCGATGGCCTGTATGCCCTTCAAGTCAAAGCCCTTATATTCCCCTGTGCTGTCAAATTCGGGGAAATACGCCACCCGGGGGGTTGTAGCGAGAAAACGGTTGAAAGAAATCATAGTTTTTACCTCACTTTAGAATATCAGAATCACTCGTGCTTCTTGTATTTTGAGAAAAGCGTCTTCATATCTGCCGCGGCGAAAATGCCGCACACCACAACAACTCCGGCGCAAAGGAGCGTCGTTGGGTTCAGAACACTGAAGTCCCCCCGTATCACAACGGTAAAGACAATGGCCCACGCGGTGTAGGTAATGTTTAATGCCATTGCTTTCGCCGCCCCTACCTTGGCAATGGTTTTGTAGTAAAAAAGATAAGAAACGGTTGCGCAGAGTGCCGCCGCGGCGATGGTGGGCAGCAGCATTCCGGTGTCTCCCGCAAAAAGCGCAGCGGTGAAATTCCAGCCGCCGAGGATTGGGAGGATCATGATGCCATATACCAAGGCGGAAGTCGTTTGCCGCACGGCTAACGCACATTCGTTTTTGATTTCAGGGTTCTTGAGGCATTTTGCCAGTATTACCGCTTCGATCCCCCAACCAAAGGCACACAGAAACGCGCCAAGCAATCCCAGCCAGAAATTTTCAACATTGACGGACGGAGAATAGCTTAAGCCGTAAACCCCCAGCAGGGTAAAGATCAAAAAGATCCACTGATACCATTTGACCTTTTCCTTCAGCAGAAAGAATGCCAGCACCGTGCCGATGGCAGGATAGACAGCACTGGTAACAGCGCCCACTGAGGCACCCATATTGTTAACCGCCAAAACGTATCCCGTCATACCCACAGGTCCACCGATGCAGGATGCCAAAACAAGCCATTTAAAGTCCTTTGTTTTGAAGATCCCCGTCAGATGTTTCAGATTTCCTTTCAGCCCATTATACAAAAAAATGCAGAGAGCAGAAAAAACATCATGCAGGAATGTTCCCACAAAGGGTGCCAGAAGCACTGCCAGCCGGCTCGAGGCAAAAGGCGACATGCTCAGGGCGATCCCCAGAACTACCGTTTCCAGTGCCCAGGCAATGCCCGCTAAAATGCCCGTAAGCATATTAAACTCCTGATCCCAGCATATCCAGAAGGCTGGTCATATCGGAAATCACTTCACTGGCATGTGGCATGAGAAGCTGTCTGTTTGCTTCGCTCTTGGCAATGCCAACGGAAGAGATCCCGGCATTTTTCGCAAATACCATATCAGTCATGGTATCTCCGACCATGAGCAGTTCATCCTTTTCCAGTCCGGTCAGCTTTAAAAAGTCCAGTGCGCAATAGGGGTCCGGTTTTGTGGGAGTCTCACCGTCGTCGGTATATATCCGGTCGAAAAGCCCGTAGATCCCCAGTGCTTTCAGGCATTTTTCGGTGATCTCCTGGTTATCCGTAGTAACAACGGCAAGTCTTATGTTCCGTTTTTTCAGCAGGGTCAAGACCTGCGCAAGATTCGGACAGGTAGGCTTGATCTCGCCCGCGTCCGCGTTTTTGTTGAAAGCATCCGTGACAGCGGTGGTAACTGTCTCGCAGGAAGCGCTGCAGCCGTAGCTTTGCAAAGTATCATATACGATTCGGCCGATCTGCTGATAGGTGCCCTTGCACAAAACGCCGTTGATATCTGTAACGCCGTTATGGACACCCAAGGACGCAAGGATCTTGTCTACTGGCACGTCTTGTTTTCCAAACTGCACGAGTACATCTTCAATGGCTTTCACACAGACCGTTACCCAGAAAGCATCAAAATCAAGCAAGGTCCCGTCTTTATCAAAAATAATCGCCTTTATATTCATAAACCTGCCGCACCTTCTTATGTTTTTCTTGAGTATAGCGCTCAGCTCTTCCCGTTATCTTCAGATGCAGATATGTCCTGCGCCAAGCAGCGCATATGATCTGCCTACACCTGTTAAGCGGTCACAGCAATGCAGAATAAATCTCTTCGCCGCCGTTGACAAAAACCTCGATTATGTATCCGTCGCGAAGGATCTTCAGGTCGGATATTTCGCCCTCATATACCACAGGCTCTCTGCCTTGGCGTTCGATGACAAAGCCGGTCGGCGTGCGTTTGACAGCAGGATCGGTATCCTTCAGTAAATGCTGCACTTCCTTTACAGGAAAGCCAATGACCTTTCCGTCTACGTACTTTAATTCCCGGGGAACAGACAGGCAGCCCACATCTTTTTCCGCGTATCCGTTGTACCGCCAGCCGGGGATCCAGCTGATCAGGATATTTCTCTTCAGATGATCTCGGAACACCAAGCCCGCGTATTGGTCGGGGCCTTTGTCGATCTCTGCCGTGTGTTTGATCGTGAACCGTCCGTTCCGGAATTCACCGTACATAACTGAGAAGTAGGGATACAGGCTAAGCCGCAGTACTGATGCTGTAAGTAAATAAAGGCCGTTCTCCGCCGGCATAAATGAGGGACATTCTGCGTATTTGCAGTTTTCCCATTCACACATAATGCCCGCGTATTCCCAATTGAAAAGATTTTCGCTCTTATACAGCAGCAGCCGTGCCGCCTTGGCTTCCGGATTGCCCGATGCCATAACGCAGTAATACTGCCCATCGATACAGCAAACAGCAGGATCGCGGAAATCCGGGCAGCCATCGGCAGGATAACCGCCGATCACAGGATTGCCGGCATACTTTTCAAAATGGATTCCGTCGGTCGAATAGGCCACACTGACCGACTGTTCCTTTTCCTCTCCATGAATGGACGCATAGAAAAGGTATAAGGTATCCCCTTTTACCACCGCCGTTCCGGACCAGCAGCCGTTATCATCATAGGTCTGGTCGGGGTACAGGGCAACAGGCAGCTCTTCCCAGTTGAGAAAGTCCTTGGTTCTGGCGTGTCCCCAATGCATCGGCTGATTCCAGGGTGTTTCAAAATCAGGGGCATGCTGGTAAAAAACATGGTAATAACCTTTAAAGTAAACAAGACCGTTGGGATCGTTGATCCATCCTTTTTGAGGCTTATAGTGGTAACGCAGTTTTTGCAGATAATCCATAAAGGCACCTCCGGAAAATCATAACCATTATTTCTATCTTTCAGCATTATAGCATGGATTCCGCTTTTTTCAATGGTCACTGTTTGTGATAAAGCGTATAGATCTAGAATTTTGTTCAAGTCTTCCCGCTATTGCCGCTCCCGTCCCCGGCGGCACTTGGTTCCTCACCCATCGGCAATATCGCAAAAGGCCCAAAAACCGTAATATGCACCCCCGACACCGGCTGTCCGGTATTGGGGGTGCATATCGCGCAGCTGTTTCCGTGTCGATATCGGTTTTTTGTGTTGTCCGGTGTAAATATTACGCGAGCGTCAATACATTCTCACCCTGTGTGAGCTTGTATTCCCGTCCGCCATAGCGGAAGACCGCTTCTGTGTTTGCGGGAATCGTTATTTTGCAAGCAATGCCGGCAGCGCTCTTATGATAGCTGACCGCCACTGTTCCGCCGGGTACTTGCATACTGCCGGACATCCGCTCAAACAGAGGCAATGCCTGGGGTTCGATCACAAGATCGCAATACCCCGCGGTATCCGGTTTTTGCCGAATGCCCAAAAGATATTCAAACAGATACCCAACCACAGCACCGAACATCGGATGGTTATGGGAGCGGCTGCGCCCGCTGTCCCAATACTCATGGAAGGTCGTAGCCCCCATCTGCCGCCAATGTTCAAAGCCTTGCTGTCCGTTATTGGTCAGAAGCGCTACCGCCAGCGCCGCGTCACCGCGCTCAAATAGAACGCGGGTCAGTATATCGGTTGCGAAGATACCGGTATCGTAGTATCCCAGCTTTTGGTAGTAATCCACCATATTGGAGTAGGTTCGCTGATTTCCCAATCCAATATCCACCGCATAAGCGTTGGCACCCTGCACATTCATAACAAAATTGCCGTCAAAGGTATTAAAATAGGCCGCTTGGATCGCCTTTCTGCAAGAAACTGCTTTTTCCTTGTATTGGGAAATATCTTCCTTTTTTCCGATGATCGCCGCGATCTCGCAGAGCCGGTCCAAGGACTTGGCCATAAAGTAGGTATTGACCATGGGCGCAGGCAGGAAGACCTGTTGATCGTGACTGGTTATATCCTTTTCCGGATACAGGATGACAGGCCCGCACCAATCTCCGAGGCACCATTCTCCCTCTTTGTCGGAGGTGACAAGACCAAACTCCGAATGAGATTCCAGGTAGTCAATATAGCGCCTCATATTATGATAATACTTAGACAGTATCTTAGGATCGCCATAATGCCGGTACAACTGATACGGCACTTCTACGATGGCGCAGCCCCAGCCGCCGGGACCGCCGCCGCTGCGGATATAGGGCGCGGTGTACTGAATGTGTCCGCTTAAAACATCCTGACTGTCAGCGATATCCTGCAGCCATTTTTCATAGAAAGCCCTGCTGTCCAGTGTTGACAACGCAGCGTGGCAGGTAAGCTGACCGTCACCGGTATACCCTCTGCGCTCAGCGTGGGGACAGTCAGAGGGATGGCCGATATGCATATTGCAAAGCATAGTGTGGACAAAAGTGTGATAGATCCAGTTGAGCGTTTCATTGTCGCAGTCAAAGGTCGACGAAACAGGAATGTTCGCATGGACGACCTTGACGCATTGCGGCACAGCGTTGCCCACCACTTCAAAGCAGCGGAACCCGTACCAGGTAAATTCCGGCTGGACCAGCCGCTTTTGGCCGTCAGAGATGACCGTAAAAACCTGCCCGTGGGCATGCTGCTTATCTATCGTTCCGTCGGGCAGCAGTTCTTCCGAGAAAAACACGGAAACCTTCTCTCCCGCGGAGGCATTGACCTCCAGCACAGGGAAGCCTGTTGTGTTTTGCCCGCAATCGTATACGATACCCACTTCGCCTTTGCCGACCGTCTCAAGGGGCAGTTGCTCGATCACCGCATCACAGGGGCAGGTCGTTGTGCAGTATTCGGTGTCCAGCTGCTCCGTTAAAACCGCCGTTTCCCAGTGGCTGTCGTCGTAATCGGCATCGACGCAGCAAGCATCGGCGCTATAGTCATGGGTTTCATGGCTGGTAAGCGCATAATCTGCAATATAGCTTTGGCCCACACGGCATTGTTCGTCAGATACATAGTACCGGGTTCCCTCATCGGACTGCGCTGTTATGCAGTAAATTGCCTTGGGCAAGCCAAACACACGCTTCTCAAAGGTATACCAGCCGCCGCCGTAATGGATGGCGATCACGTTGTCACCCGGCTGAATATAGGAGGTAATGTCAAACTGCGGTACATATATCCGATGCCCCGCCAGCACCTCGTCCTTGGGATCGCATCCCGGCTCATACTCAGAAGACAGCGGCAAAAAGGTGTCGGGGTTTATGCAGTGACCATTGATATAGCACTTGAAAAATCCCAAACCCAGAACATTAAGCATTGCCCGGTTTGCCCCGTCGGCATGAAAGTGTCCACGCAAAACCGAAAATGTTTCCGGCGTGCGCTCCGGCGCACCTACCCACTTTGCGTTTTTAAAAAAGTATTCCTGTGTCATTACAGATTCCTCACAGTTCTTGCTTCTTTTTTTTGAAAGCATTTCTTTTCAAGCGTGTGTAAACTTCAAAGTAGGAATGTCTGGAAAGATCTAACATCGGATGTCACACTCCTGTTTCATTCATAAAGGTGTCACGCTTATAGGTTTTTCCTGTATTTATGCCATAGTTTCCAGCATTTTTTCTGTGACCTCATACTGGCAAGGAGCACCCGCAAGACAGGCCTTGCACTCGTCTGCCATATACATACCCATCCGGGCCACCTCGTCACCGGCACTTCCCGCAATATGGGGGGTCAGCAGGCAGTTAGGAAGGGTGTAGAAAGGATGACCCTCCACCGGAGGTTCGGGATACGTAACATCCAGAAGCGCCGTCAGATCGGGACGCTCCCGCAGCACACGCACAAGGTCCTCTTCCACCACCTGTGCGCCCCGTCCTGTGTTGATAAACACAGCATTTTCCTGCATACGGGAAAACAGACCATAGTGGAGCATACCCTTTGTTTGGGCATTGTTTGCCAGATGGTTGGATACCACAAAGGCTTCCTCAAAGAGCGTGGGAAGCCCGCACTTTTCCACACCCAGCTCTGCCGCCTTTTCCTCGGGCAGGAATGGGTCGAAAACCACCACCCGCAAGTGGTACTGCTTCAGCATTTGGATCACAAGGCGGCCGATCATACCCGCGCCGATAATGCCCACAGTCTGGCCGTAATTGCCCCTGCATTGACGGAACGCGGCATGGGCAGCGTCTCTTCCCTGGGTATGGTAGAGGCGGTTGGAAAGAAAGTATCCCTTATTGGCAAGAATGATCTGCGCAACCGTCAGCTCCGCCACGGGAACGGCATTGGCCGCCCATGCGGAAAAGACCTTTACGCCATGAGCAAGAAAGGGTCTTGCGAAAGACTGTACACTTCCCGCGCCGTAAAACAGGCACTTGAGTCTGGGCAGACAACGATGGATCTCTTCCTCTGTCAGTTGGGGCATGCCCCATGTGGAAAAGATGATCTCCACATCCGCAAACCGCTCGGGCGATCCCAGAAGATCGCTTTTATGATAGACGGTTTCATCCAGTTTCGCAACATTGCCAATGGCTTTGCGCGCTTCTCTGTCGAACACCTGCCCGATCCAGTAATCATTTTCACATACAAATACAGCTCTCATAGCGTTTCTCCTATTATGGTCTTCAAACCACGGGTCTCTGCCGGAAGCGACCCGATTTGATCGTCCGGCATAAACTCCAGCAGCAGCGTACGGGGCGCTGAGAATTCCCGCAGATACATACGCCATTCCTCTATGGCATCGGACAGAGGAAGCTTTCTGTCTTCTTTCCAGTGAAACACATGGATATGCTCAGCATAGGGCGCGACCGCTCTTGCGTTTTCTATATTGGTTTGGGCGTCCTGCCACTGAAATGGCTGCCAATACATCCGGAATGCGGGGGAATTTACCTGTTCCATCAGCCATCGTACATCGTCCGGATTTTCTGTAAAGGTGTTTTTGTGGCACTCCATGCAAAGCTTCACGCCATGAAGCGCGGCAATGGCAGCGGCCCTACGGCAAACAGCCAGCAGGTCTTCTCTCTCCCGGGCGGTCATTTCCGCGCCGCATTTGCTGCCGCACCAAAGGCGCAGGATACCGGTATCCAGAATTTTAGCAGCATTGATATAGTCTTCCAGTTCTTCCACTGGGGTTTCCCCCAAGCGAAAATAGGTTCCGTAGGACGAACACGCAATGCCGGATTCCTTCTGCAATGCTGCGATTTCATGCAGCCGTGCCAGATTCCGGCAGGGTGCGTGTATATCACTGCCCCATTCCACGCAGGAAAGTCCCGCGTTCTTTACCGCTTCCAGGATTTCCTCGGGTGTGTGTTGCCGGAAGGAGATGGATACCAGGCCCAAGGTATAACCGTTTTCTGTCATATTTCCACTTCCTTTCGCCGTCTTGCCAGAAGGGTCTCAAACCAAAGTTCGGGGTTAGGCATTGGGGAAACACTTTCTTCAAAAGAGTGTGCGCCTCGTGTCAAAGTGCGGGTCTGCCTGACCTCACCTGTATTGGGTGTGCGGTCTATGAAGGCGGAGCCATGGGAACCATGTGCTTCTGCTGAGCAAAGCATTGCGGAAAGAGTGGCTCTCTGCGTCAGCGCCATATCGTAAAGCTTGAATAATTCACACAGCTGGGAATCGTCATCAACCATCGCGCGGTCAAAGAAGTTTTCGCACAGTTGATCGACATCGTTAAATAGCGTCTTCATTCCCTCGGTAGAACGGTCAAAATCCGCAACCCGGCTCATTTCCTTCTGATACTTCTCCCGTAGCTGACCCAGATTGCTCTTGCCGTAGCGGATCACCGGCTTTTCAAAGACCGGCGCTTGGCACGTCCGCCGGGGCTGCTTTGCGATATGCTCCGCCGCCCGCAGACTTCCCACCTGTGTGGAGTTCAGTGCGCTTCCACCGGGGCGGTAAACCCCAAAGGTACCTGCCGCCTCACCGGCTGCATATAGCCCTGTTACATCGCTTTGCCAATGCGCATCCACCGCGATGCCGCCGTTGCAATGCTGGGCGCATACAGCAATTTCCAAAGGCTCGGAATACAGGTCGATGCCGTGGTCGGCATAAAGGGCAATGGCACCCTCATTCATTTTGCGAAGACGCTGGATGGGTGTGCCGAAAAGGGCCTCGGAGTTGGCAAGATAGGTATAGGCTTCCTCCGGGAGAACGGCAAAGCCACGTTCCAGTCCCTTTGGGTTACGCAGAAAATCTAAGTAGACCCGGTTGCCTGCCTTGATTTCCTCCGCCACCAGCAGGTCGACCTTGGAAGAACCGTCCGCCTTCCTGGTATCAAAGGGCCACTGATAGCCCTTCAAAAAGATCAGACCAAGGGACTCCTCGCCCAGCTTCTCGTACAGAAATTCCCGTTCATTGCCCGCTTTGTCAACAGAAATATACCTTGGCAACACCTGCTGGTAGGTGCCGGACAGATTCCAGCGGAATTTTGTGCTGGCGATCCCGTACTGCCATTGCTCCATGTTGGAAAGGGCAGCGCCCGCGTCAACAGCAAGTCCTGTAGCGCCATGCTGACTTTCGGGATACACGGTATTTTTATAAATGCCCGCAGGGCCGCCGGTGCAAAGGATCACATTCCGGCAGCCGATCACGGAAAATTCGCCTGTTTCCCCATGGACACAGGCAATGCCCGTAACCGCATTGTTATGGATAAGTATTTTGATGACTCTTTGAGAATCCATAATCGCAATGTTCTTGGACATGACCGAGCGTTCCAATGCTTCGGTCATATATTTTGAGGTCAGCGGACCGCAGGAGGTGGCCCGGCTTCTGGGGTCGTGATCGGTCTTATAGCCTGCGTATTCGCCGTACTCATTGGTTGGGAACGGAACTCCCAGCTCCACCAACCGCATAAAACACCGGGTAGAGTATGCCGCTTCGCAGAGGGCATGCTCGCCCATGACACCGCCGCCGGAATACAGCGTATCCGCCAGCTGACGCACACTGTCTCCGTCACTTCCGCAAAGGGAGAGCTTGTAATAGGTCTGCTTATCGCTTCCTGTGTTGCGGGAAGTACCCATGAGTCTGCCCTCGGTGACAATGGCAATATCCCTAACACCCAGATCGTATAGCTTATCGGCGGCATTGTAGCCTGCGCAGCCGGTACCGATGATCAATGTATGATACTGCTTTTTCATAGCTTTCTTATGTGCATTCCTCCGTCAAGAATAAAGGACTGTCCCGTAGTGTAGCCAAAGGTACCGTCACAGAGGGCAACCACTGCCTTGGCAATGTCCTCCGGCTGTCCCCAGCGTCCCAAAGGCACAAGGCCTTCCGCGATCAGCTTGTCGTACTTGTCTTTGACCCCGGCTGTCATATCCGTGGCGATGATGCCGGGGCAGATCTCATTGACGGTAATACCCTCCCCTGCCAAACGGTCGGCGAACAGCTTGGTGATCATGCTTACACCTGCCTTGGAAATACAGTATTCCCCACGGCTGGTGGAGCTGGTATAGGCAGAGCAGGAGGAAATGTTGACAATGCTTCCACCGTGGCCATGCCGGAGCATCTCATTTGCCACCAACTGGGTCAAAAACAGGGTGCCCTTGGTATTGATGCCCATAACGTGATCGTAGCTTTCCTCTGTCATCTCCAGGATGTCCCGGCGCACCTTCGGCGCCACCCCTGCCACATTGACAAGAACACCGATATCGCCGCAGGACATGGCTGTATCCACCAGCCTTTTCCTGTCCTGCGCCGATGAGATATCTCCGGAAAGATAGGTAATGCCAAAAGCATCCAGTTCAGCGGTATCGGGAGCGGGGCGTCTTCCCATCCCCACGACCCGGTATCCGTTTTTCGCAAGAGCGAGGGCAGATGCCTTGCCAATGCCCCCTAGAACGCCTGTAACGATCGCTACCTTCATCTTTCACACCTCTTTATTTTTGGATGGTTCTGTAAAGCTCTCTGTAATACGCATTGAAAACGGCGCAGCCGGAAACCTGTCCCGCGCGCATCAGCTCCGTGCATTTGGAGCAGGCAAGGCAACATTTTTTCGGGTTAAAGCACCCGCTGCGGTAGTCCCGGTAGAATTCGGGATATGCCAGCCACATTCTTCCGAAACCCACGAGATCGCATACACCGCCTGCGATCTGCCCTTGCGCCTGCTGAAAGAGGTCATGCCGGTAATAGGACAGGCCGGAGCCGACCACGCTAAGCGCCGGAAACGCTTCCTTGATATGCTTTTCTACATGGGAAAATCTGGCAATTCCCACTTCCGGCGCCTCCGGCGGCTCGTAGCTGCCTTTGCGGTAAGGGCGGTTGATGTGGGGATTGTAGTAAGGATTTCCCACGGTGACATTGAGCAGTTGCAGGTTTTCCTCCATCAGCAAACTAATCAGCCGGTCCGGTTCAGAAAGATCCAGCGTATTTTCTTCCGTCGTGCCGAATCCCAACGGCTTCGGCACCATATCGGATACGCCCAACCGCGCTGCCAGCAAAAATGCCTTTGGAACCGCCTCACGTACCGCCCGGAAGCAATCCAGAAACAGCCTTATGCGGTTTTCAAAGCTGCCGCCATAGCGGCCCTCTCTTGAGAAAGCGGACAGCAGCTCCTGGAAAAGATATCCGTGGCAGGACTTGACATCCACACCGTCAAAGCCCGCTTTCACCGCCAGTCTTGCAGATGCCGCATACTTTTCGGGAAGGGTATCCAGATAGGTATCGGTCACAATATTCTCGTCGGTCACCGGGCGGCGCTGATCGTACAAAGGATGCCGGTAGGCGATCATCGGCACGATGCTCTGGCGGCCCGAATGGGTGAGCTGAAGAATCATAACAGGCGCGTTGCCATGGGTCTGCCGCGCGATCTCTCTGATCTCCTGCACAAGCTCTTGAAAAACCGGGAGGTTCTCTTCTGTCAGCATCATCTGCCGAATATTTGTCCGGCCCTCCGGGCAGACGGCATTGGCCTCAAACCAGATCATGCCTGCGCCGGACTTTGCAGCCTTTTTGTATTTTTCTACGGTCAAGTGGCTGGGACTGCCGTCAAGGTTACAGTCACAGCCTTCCATCGGCTGCAGCACCACACGGTTGCAGACGGTTAGCGCCCCTACTTTTATGGATGATTCCAACATCTTCATCACGCTCCTTTGTTTTATTTTCATTGTATGCTTATTTAAAGGAAATGTAAATACTTAAATATGCACTATAATATTGCTTTTCTTGCAAGTAAGTGATATAACAAACAAAAGGGGGAATGTGTATGCGTAACAGTTTTGATACCGGCGGCTTCCGGCTGGAATATATCCACAGCGAGATCGACCGTCCGGTTTTACTGGAGACCCACTGTCACGGACAGTTTGAGTTGATCGCTGTAGCAGAGGGCGATGTAAACATCATACTGGAAGGAAAAAGCTACCGTTTAACCAACCAGCAGGCAGCCATCATTCCGCCCCTTGCCTACCACGCCGTCACCGCAAACAAACGAGGCAGCTACCGCAGGATCACGGCTTTGTTTGATATTTCCGAAGTGCCTGCTGCATTGCGGCCGGAGTTTACAAAGCAATTGCCGGAAATGGCCGTCGTGTTTCTGCCCTATGTGGAAAAGCTGAAGGAGGTCTGTCAAAAAGCAGATCCTGCGTTCTATGGGCCTCTGGCGCGAAGCTTGATGATCCAGATCCTCTATGATGTCATAAAAGCGTCCGGAACGCCCGACCATATCGAAACGGATGCGTTTTTGCAAAAGGCCATCGGGTACATCGACCGGCATTTGCATGAAAAGATCCTGCTGGAGGATCTGGCAAAGCATACCGCGAGATCAAAATCGTCCTTTTGCCACCTCTTTGAACAGAAAATGAATATCTCCCCCAAGCAATACATTCTTCAGAAAAAGCTTGCCCTCGCAAACAAGCTGATCAGTGAAGGAACCCCCGCAGTCATAGCGGCAGCGCAGGTTGGGTACGACAATTACAGCAACTTTTATCGGCTGTACCGGAAAAATAACGGAAATAGTCCAGCAAACAAAAAGCCGTTAAAATAAGCGCAAAAAGGTGCTGCCCTTAGACGCCATCATAATTCCCTAAGGTTCTATAATAAATGTTGGGGCCGGGCGATGCACCTGACCCCAACATTTATTATAGAACCATTCAAAAGTGGCATTACCAAACCCCGAAATCGCCCAGATTGCGGGATGAGAACTCGATATGCATTTAATGCCCCATCTGGGACATAAAATAATTGTAGCCACCAGTTTTTGAACTGGTGACTGCAACAGTCCAACGGACTGTTGCTCTGCTATGGGGTCGAGTCCTCCGGGTTATTGCTTCGCGCCTGTTTGCTGTGCCCTATGCTTTCTGCGGCGCTCCCCTCGCTTTCCCAACGAGCTACGCTCGTCGGTCTCATTATACGGAAACAGAAACCACTATTTCCCGTGTCGAAATAAGAAAAGAAGAATGACCATCCTTTGGGATGGTCATTCTTCTTTTCTGGCTCGTAGCACCGAAAAAGATATCATTCATAAGAAATATACTTTGTGGTGTATCCCAGTCCGGCAAAATAAGTATTAAGCAAAGTTTTTATTTCTTTTATGGCAGCTTTTGCAATTTTATTGGACTTTGGATAATCCCAAGAATCAATGGGATCAATTTCAGCCGTTCTCAGTTCTTCATTTAATTCAACTGAAATCCAAAGTCCGTGGTCTTCCCATTTTAAATAAATATAGCCATCTTCAAAAACGATGTCCCCATGCTTCATTTTTTCAAAGCGTTTTTTCATATTCTTATCATCTGACACGAGTTCGTTTTTCATCGTTTTCCAAAAATCCCACAGGCTTTGCTCGGGATCCATGTCTTTAATGGGGTCAAGCATATCCGGCGAATCGGCAAACGGAAACTTATTGTTAAACAAATATTTTCGAATAATCTTTATACCGCGGTTCTTTACCGGATATTGAAATCCCGTGTAGGGCATTCGCATACTGTCGAATGTACAAACTTGTTTTTCTAAATCCACCACACACGGAAGTATCGCCGTATCAAATCCATCTCCACCATTTTTACAAACCACATCAAATAAACTATTTCTCAATTTTTCATCTACTTGTTTGGCAAATATCACAATTACGGTAGTACGGTTTAATGGAGAACTCTTTTGAGATTTATCAAGAAACCGATGCTTCTTTTTCCCTTTTAATGCCTTTGAGTTTGCTGTGGCAGAATTGACGATCAACTGGTATTGGCTTTTATCCAAGAAATCAATGCGATATGTTGCAATAATCTTCTCAATACCGCTTGAATAAATCGTCATGGGAGCATTGCTCTTGTATCGAAGTGTTTCAGGGCGCGGCGAGATAGCTATTGGCTCACACTTTTGACCAAATCGAGAAATTCTCTTTTCGACCTTTTTGGCAGAAAAAGACTGGGGTAATACAAACTGTTTTCTTGCAGTGTTATGACAATGCAACATGGCCAATCCAACATCCATTGCCATCAACAAAACAAAGTTCTTAATTAGATATATCAAAAGGCCGACTGCCAAGCCTATCCCAACAATAACCTTAATCGCTTCAGGAACAAATTTTAGATTCGCCACGATTATAATGGGAGCGATAAATCCACCAAGGACAACCACATAGACAAGTATTCTGCACAGCAAAGCATTTTTTAATTTTGGAGATTTCAAAAAACTCACCTCGGTTCGACAAAACTTACAATTTAAGTATAACATAAAACCACCATAATTTCAATTATCATAGTTCAAGTCCTCCCCAACGGTCGTTTTGGGGAAAAGATATCTTTTTAATCTTACTTTGAAAAATGGCATAACAAAACCCCGAAACCGCTATGGTTTCGGGGTTTTTCGAACCGATATCTTTTTCGGTTCGCTCCGTTGGTTGCGGGAGGAGGACTCGAACCTCCGACCTCCGGGTTATGAGCCCGACGAGCTTCCAACTGCTCTATCCCGCGATATTTAGGTCGCACTAACTCAGTGCTGATATATAGTAACACAAAGCGCATCGTTTGTCAAGAATTATTTCTTGTAAGCTTTTGTCGATTTGGCAGACTGCACAGCCGCCGACCCGATGGTCGGCGGCTGTGCTATTTCTGCTATACTGGGGCAAACACCCGCAAACCATGTCGCCGAAGCGGCATAATTTGCTGGGCATTTGTCATTTTAGGATACCATACTCTTTCATCAGTACGATTCGTTCGCTGCCGATCCTCAGGGCATCCGCAGCATTGTTGCTCTGGGAATGTCTGGTCTCTTTGGAATATGTCCAAAGGCGGCTGCACCAGGCCACTGGCAGAAGATAGGGGTGCTTTTTCAAATATGGATATCGCCCCTCTATCTTGGATACCGGTGGAAAGACAGAGGTCAGTAGGCCGTTTTTTGCCTTACGGCCCTGCTTCTGGGCAGCAACGGCGTCCAGAGTGATGTTGCTGCTGTGTTTACGGCTCATGTTAGCGTCGCCGTAGAGGCCGCCGGAGAGCAGATCCTTCAGCATAGGCAGTTCGTTCACCCGGATCTCACGCCAGGCATTCGGGTAAGCAGCCTTGTCCGGATCGAAGACCAGATAATTTCTTCCGATTTGGAACATCGCAGCCGCAAAATTCTCTGCGTGGATCATCTTGCAGTATTCCAGGATCTGCATCCAATCGATTTGGGTTCCATATTCGTTTGCGTACAGCACAATATCACACACCTGCCGGATTCCAAAGCCGCTATGGAGGAAATGCTTGAATGCGTGGCAGATCAGATAGAACAGGTGATCCGTATATCCCAGGGTGTAGACGGTGCTTTCCTGAATCTCCAGCTCTACGGCACGGTCCAACACCCCTTCAAAGAAGCGGTTCATATCTCCGTAGGCATCTGATTCCGGTGGGAACAGGTGCTTGTGCAGCTCGATGTACAGGGGGCTTCCCGCCTTGCGGTAAGGCACCTCATAGGCTGTAGCAAGATCGGCATTCCCGGCTTGCAGCCCCTGTCCGGTCATCACCCGATGGCACTCGGCAAAGCTGTCTGCCGAAATCAGCACATCCTCATCGCCAGAAGGCCGATGATCCGGCTTAGGGTACAGGTTCTGGCAGATGATGCCCTTGATCACCAACGGACGGATACCTGATTCCTGAAGCCGGTCGTTCAACTCCAGAAATTCATTGGTGCGCAGGGTCTGCATGATCACCTGCTGCATGACCTGATGCCTCACCCGAGCCAGCAAGGGCAGCTCCTTCACCAGCGAAGGTTCGGTGTATATCGCTTCATAAAACAGCGGCAACACGTTATGAATGCTAGCCAGTCGGAACAGCCGGTGCCATTCGTCAGGCAGAATCTCCCGGTCCACGACAGGCCTCTCCCCGTCCAATGCGGCCTTCAGGATCATCAGAAAAGTCTTGATCGTTGCGTCCATGTTTTCTCCCACATTTGCTTTCAGAAAATATTTGTTGCTATTGTAGCATATTTCGCGGATTTTTTCCATAGGTTTCATTAACTAAATAGCATTGATCCGGAGATTCGGCGTTGCCTTTGTAATATATTGGGTGGATTCCTTTACTTGACAACACAGTGTAGTCGTTACAATGATGTTTGACACCTGCGATTTGATGCGTGTTGCAAAAATTGTCATATTGCATCCGTTTGTGGCGCATGGTATAATACAAAATACGATAATGGATGCATATGACATTTCTGGAGGAATACAACTGTGTATCGAAAATTTTTCAAGCGTTTGATTGATCTTGTTTTGTCCGCACTGGCGCTGGTAATTCTGGCGATTCCCATGTTAGTCTTCGCACTTCTCATCAAGTTGGATTCTAAGGGCCCGGTTCTGTTCTGGCAGAAGCGGGTAGGTCTGCATAAGGAAACCTTCATGATGCCCAAGTTCCGCAGTATGTACACTGAGACCCCCGCCGAGATGCCCACCCATCTGCTCAATAATCCCGACCGCTGGATTACCCCCGTGGGCAAGATCTACCGCAAGCTCTCCATTGATGAGCTGCCCCAGATCTGGTCTATTTTCACCGGCAAGATGAGCATCATTGGTCCCAGACCCGCCCTTTGGAATCAGTTTGACCTGGTCGCCGAGCGGGATAAGTACGGTGCCAACGATGTCCGCCCCGGCCTCACCGGATGGGCCCAGATCAACGGCCGCGATGAACTGGCGATTCCGACGAAAGCAAAACTCGACGGCGAATATGTGGAGAAACTCAGCTTCCTATTTGACTGTAAGTGCTTCTTCGGCACCATTCTCGCCGTCCTGCGCCGCGATGGAGTGGTGGAAGGCGGCACCGGCACCATGAACAAAGAAAAGGAGCACGCGGAGAAATGAAGATCCTCAAAACTCTTGCGCACTGATGCCCTATGCGTAGTATTTTCCATTGGTTCTATTGTCTGCCACTTTCCAACGCGTTTATCTTGGTCGTCCTGGCCGCGACGCTGTTTTTGCTGCTGCGGTCAAGATTAGGCGCAAAACCCTATTGGAAAGCAGGCGTTTTTCTCCTGTTTGCCTGTTGGCTCTTTGTAATCTATTTGGGAACCTTGGGCTACCGAACCGAAAGCGGCAATCTGTCGGAGCCTATCTTGATTCCCTTTTATTCCTACTATACCGTCCTGAGCGGCGGCTTGAAGGAACTGTACCGCTCCAATTTCATGAACATTGCCCTTTTCTTCCCTGCAGGGCTTCTGGGTTGCGAACTGATGCCAAAGCAATGGCGCCCCCTTTACTGTGCGACCCTAATCACCGGCCTGTTCATGCTCATCAGCATCGGTATCGAATACATCCAGTTTCAATTTTCTATGGGCCTTGCGGAAACAGATGACGTGATCCACAACAGCCTCGGTGTCCTTCTCGGCGGAGTATTCTGCCGCGTTTCAATCAAAACTCCCCGCTGATTCAGTCCAATCCGGACTGCATCAACGGGGAGTATTTGTTCTGGTTCTATGTCAATAGTTAGGGTAGAACCTAAAAGTATCACCTGTCGCTCTTGGATAAAGCGTTATTTTCATCTGAGATTAGTATTCGTCAGATAATATCCATCTGTCTCAATTTGCTCAGGAATTCCGCAATATCCGCAGCAACTACTTCAGCAGATGCATCGTATTCCTCCAGCACCGCCTTGCATATCTCCTCCTCGCTGTTCACCCGGGGCAGAATGTCCCAAATAAACGCACCCAGTTCATTCAGCACAAACAGGCCATTGGACTCGTATACAGTCCGGCCCACGGGCACCAGCACTGTATCGCCGGCGATGCTACGCTTGATTAGCTCTTTCTTGATTTCCATTTACGCATTCTTTCCTTTCTGGCAGGTCTCCCAAGCCACACGGATGGATTCCTCAGTCTGGCGGCACACGTAGGCTGGCACCCGGTCAAACTCGCCGGTCTCTGTCACGCAGACTGCGGCACACACAGGGCAAACCGGCCGCTTGGGGCAATTTATGCACTGAGTGGGTGTGCGGATCTTTTCGGTCTCATCACGGATATACTCCCAAGCGGCTTTAAAGCCCGTTTCCAGAGGGTACCCCGTAGGACCGGGCATCATACCGCAGGGCAGCATCCGGCCATCCCAGGTTATCCAGAAACTGGTGGAGCCAGCCCGACAGCGGACACCTTCGTCAGCCTCAATGGGACACTCCGGCTCGTCCACAGCCATCAGATTTTTCATGCTCTCTGCGCGGTTGCGGAACTCCTCCTCTGTAAAACGGAGCTTGTCCCATTCTACGGAGTAGCGGGCGGCTTCCGTGGCCGAAAGGCGGTTGCCGCAGCCGTACTGCTCCCCGTTGACCCGGATAGCAGGGTACATGTAGCTGGTGGCCTTCACATTCACATCCAGTTCCACTGCATCCTTGTAAATGTGCTCCAAATCATGGCAATTGTAGGGCGTAATGGACAGGTTCAAGCTCACATCCACGCCTGCCTTACGCAGCACCCGAATATTCTCCTTGACCCGGTCGTACATAGGCAAACCGCACATTTTTCGGTAAGTCTCGTTGCTCCCGCCGTACAGGGAGATATTGAACCGAGATGGGGGATCCTGGAGGAATTTCTCCAAAACTTCTCCTTGCAGCATGGAGCCGTTGGAGTTAATGGAGATCAGCAGGCCTAACTCCTTCATTCCCCTGTAGATTTCAAAGAAATCCTTTCTTACCAGAGGTTCGCCACCGGTAAGCAGCACAAAGATCATGCCCATATCCCGGGCCTCTTTTGCAATAGACAGCCACTGTTGGGCGGTCAACTCCCGGCCCGTAGCTTTGACCTGCTCCTCAGTCATGTGAACATAGCACATAGGACAGTTGAAGTTACACCGGGCAGTCAGCTCAAAATTGCCCGCAACAGGCAGGCCCTGCTTCCGACCCTGCTGGTGCAGGTAAGTAACGATACGAGGTTCTGAATGTGTTTTCTGCATAATAGACCTACTCTCTCAGCGCCCGTTCCAAGGCGATAACTGCGGATTCATCAGGGGTACAGGGAAGATAATAGACAGGTACAGTTTGGGCTACTGTCTGGGCCGCTTCGGAAGCCAGCGCCACATCCTCCCTGTCCCAGGTATTGACGCTTATGCCTTCCCAGATCCGGCGGAAGGCCTCAAAGCCCCGCAGCTTTCGTATGGAAGTTTCCGGAGCTTGGGCCAAATACACGATAGCTGCCAGAGGCAGGGTTTGGTTTTTGCAGATCTGCGAGCTGCCCGCGAAGGGTACACCACTGGCAGAAATGCCTGCTTCCGTGACCCGGACCGCCGACCGGTCGCCATTGATGACCTCGGCACCGCGGTACTTCCGCCAAAGCTCGGCTTGGGTGGATTTTCCTGTTCCGGAGGGAGCAGTAAACAGAATGGCCTTCCCATGCCATTCTATATAGGCCGAGTGGAACACGAATCCCCCCGATTGGACCACTAAATGCTCGCCCTGTATGGCGTTGAGGACGGTTTTTGCTGAGATGCCTGTGCTGTACCGACTGGCACGCAGTTGGATGAAGTGATCCTTACCCTGGTGTTCTGCCCTAAGGTATGTACACTTCCACCCCTCCTGTACCGAACCGATGTAACGCACCTGCGCATCCCCCTCGGCATACACCAGGTAATTTGGCAGTATAGCCACGGGTTCACTTTCCGGCGGTGTCAGCGCATCCACGATCTCAAAATAGAAGTTGTGGGGATCTTCTGTCTTTTCCACACGAAAGGGTTCCAAGGTACGGTCGTCGGTATACATCCATTTTTCGGGAATATGGACAGCGATCTCGATTCCCGCAAAGCAATAGTATTTTTCCATATTACTGACCTACGGTGACGAACATGATCTTACTGCCGGAGTCAGAGAACCGGCTGGCCATGATCTGCTTGATCTCGCCGGCTTTCATGCCTCCCGTGATCGTCACCCGATAGGTAATACCACCGTAGTACAGATCCACAGCACTGTTCTTATAATAAATGGAGATATCGCCGGTGATATCCTTGCCGGAGATGTTGGTCACGTTGATAGCCCCGTTGAGGATCTGCAGTTTCAACCGGTCCTCACACAAGCTTAGCGGCTCGCTGAAAACAGCAAGGTTTTCCATCAACACATTGTTATAAGCCTCACTTGCGGACCATTTTAGTCGGTTTTGCTCCAACAGGACCACTGACTGGCCGGCAGGCAGCGTAGAAAGGGTAAATACGGCCTCACCGCCGCTCACAGGCATGGTGATCTTCGCGTACTGGATCGCCTCCTGGCCGGAGTTGGTAACCACGATCATCAGAATGCCGGAGACGATCTCGTCGGTACCGTCCTCCATGTACACGCCGGTGTACTTGCCCACATCGGTAACAGACAGGCCGTAGCCAAGGTTGAGGGAGGTTTGCTCCACCTCTTCAAAGGCAACCGTATTCTGGGGCTGGGTGTCCGTCTGGTCGTCCCCGGCAGAAGTGTCCTCACTGGGCTGCGCCCCGTTAAAATCCTGCGTCTCGCTGTGTCCCTGCGTCTCATCAGGATTCTGGGTACTGCGCAGACCCCACCACAGGAACAGCTCCGCGATCAGCACCACAGCCAGCACCGAGATCACCACCCACAGGGCGGTCCGCCTGCCAGCTTTGCTGTTTTTCTTTTTACGATTCTGATTCGAGCATTTTGCGCCCATGGTAAATTACCTCGCAATCTCAAGAGAAGGCCGCGCCACGAAGATGGCGCGGCCTTCTACAGTTAGGTTTTAGGAATTAAAGAGATTCTTATCGTCACTAGGATTGTGATAGCAAAAACCGTCATTCGTCTCATATGTATCTGGTCCCGGCGATGTGCAATCTCCAAGTCCTACGGTAAAAAGCATCACGCCACCTGTTCCTGGCACGCCGCAGGCACCCTCAGTCGCGTTGACATAGGGCGGCTCGCAGTCACCGGCAATATGGGTACTCAACGTAAAGCTCTCAAAGAGAATATCGGGTGCGCTATAAGCTTTCTTCATAATGATACCTCCTCTCAGTTAAGCAACCAGTCAAGGAACATGCTGATGATCTTCACAACGCGTTCCTGTTGTTTGTTCTCAGCCTTGTCCTTGTTGGAAGCAGGTTGCTTTTGTTCTTCCTTTTCCGCTTTGCCGGGTTTTTCGTCCTTGCCGGGCTTTGCAGCGGGGGTTTCAGCTTCCAGCGCTTCCACTGCCGCGTTCAGCTCAGCCAGAGCCTTGTCGATTTCGTTCTGTGTTGCCTTTTTGTCCTTCAGAACCTTCTCGGCGGCCTTTCGCGCGGACTCGAGGGCCTTAAAGCTCTCCTTGGTGTAGTTCTTTTTCTGCAGCTTCTTGGCAGCTTCCACAGCAGCCTTCAGCTCAGTGCTGTCAGGCTCGGTGGGCTCGGTCTCGGGTTCAGTTGCCTCGGGTTCAGTTGCCTCGGGTTCCGTTGTCTCAGGCTCATCGGTGTCCTCAACAGCAGCGGTACGCAGCATCATCAATGCCTGTTCACCGGTTCCACGGCTCCACTTAAACATGGATACCGTTCCTGCCGCGGGAGGAGCAGCTTCCTTCAAAGTGATCTTGATGTCTGTGATAGACAGGATGCTGTCGTCACCGTTGTTCTGCAGAATGAGAATGGTTTTTGCGTCCTGCTTTTCCTCGTTGGCATCTGTACCCAGATCCAGCAGGTCCTTGATGGAGTAGTACATGCTTGTGGATGTAGACGCGGTCTTACTCATATTGGTAACAGCAGAGTACACCTTCAGGTAAGCGACCGCGGCATTGCTGTCCGCGCTCTTGAGACCGATCTGCACATCAGCGACAATGTTTGTCTTATAAGGATTACCCTTTTCATCCGTCTTATCCACGATATACTGGCTCAGATCCAGTTCAAAGGTGACAGACTGACCCGCGGCCAGATACAGCTCGTTATTGGGGCCGAAGCTTGTATAGTCGGAGATGGTGTATGCATTGTTAACATTGTCATAAGGATCGTCCGCGGTATTATCGATGAAGATAACACCATCCTGAACACCCGTTTCTGCCGCGTTGAAGTCAGCGGCTGTAATGATCAGGTTACGCAGCTCGTGGTAAGTGGGCCAACCCTCACCGTCCATGATATAAGCATCCTGGATCTCGGAGTCAATGACATTGTTGCCTTCGCCGGTTCCGTATTCGGTGCCTGCGGGATCATAGATCCGGACCGCATCCAAGTACAGATCGTAACCGGCATCTGTGGTATGGTCGAAGTTCTCAATGTAGGTAGCGATCAGCTTTACATTGTACTTACCGTAGGGCAGGCCCTCAGCCTTCAGTACAGGAACCTGGTACAGCGCGCCGTCGGCTTCTTCGTCCACGACCCACTTGCCGTTCTCGTACTTGTAGCCGAAGTAGGTATCGACAGTATAGGCACTCCAGCTACCGTTTTTGTCTTGTACCAGCTTACCCTGATCATTAAAGATCTGCATTACCAGCGTACCGGTCTTGCTTGTAGTCATAGAAATAATATCCAGACCGGTGCCGTAGAAGGAGAACTCGGCAGTGGCATAGGTATTTGCATCCACATGGACCTTCATGGCAGAGCCCATGGAATGGGTGCTCATGGTGGAGTAAGCACCGTCGTAGCCGTATACATTGTTGGCATCCACGCCGGACAGGCTGAAGCGGCCGGGGCGATCCTCTGCCTGCGCAGCATTGGTCTTGGCAGTGCCCTCTGGCTGCCAGCCGGGTGTTACTTCAGTGTTGTCGGCATCGTTGTACTTACCATAAGCGATGTAGCTGCTGCCGGTATTAGTCGTGAAGTTATCCTCGTAATACACGGTGGTGGCGGGGATAACGGTGATGGTATCGTAGTAATAGCCGGAGTTCGTTTTGCCGGTGTAATTAACGGCATAGGCAAACTTCTCGTAACCGTTTCCGCTGCTCTTCCAATCCATCGTGGTGGGTGTATAGCGGACCTTACCGGAGGTGACATCGATCTTAGCCGTGCCGTAGGTGCCGGTGTAGGTTTCGCTGAAGCCGGCTGCGATGGTTTCACCTGCAACTGTATTTTCAATACCTGCGGTGTAGGCACCGACAGCCTCCAAATGGCCGTTGTCGCCAAACATATCGTTGCTCAGGACGGAAATGTCCACAGGCAGGCCATAGTCCACAACGACCGTATCGGGGTGTGCCTCGATGGACCACTTAACAGCAAACCAGACAGTGGTATGCGTGTAGTCGTAGGCAGTAGAATCAGTAAACTGCTCGTTGGTGTACGCGGAGCTGTCCTCCAGGCTGAAGTCCGTTACATAGGTAGACTGTACGCCGTCGGCGACACCGTCTCCATTACCGTCAATGTTAGGATTATAAACAATCGTCCACTGACCGGTGGTGTTGGACCGGACAATTACCGTGTATTTTGCGGTTTCGTCATAAAGGGTGTAGTAGTCAGGCAGAACATCCTCAGAAATGGCGCGAACCTCCAGGGAGGAAACATTATCCAGGTTGTTCAGCAGGATCTCGTCGTAGACCACAGGGCTGGTCAGCGCGATCTTGTTGGCAAAGGTGCCGGTTTCACCGGTGGTCTGGTTGACGACGACCTCACCCATATCGTTTACCAGATAGAAGGCGTAGGAGACCTTGGCGGACTTCCACGCAACCACGGGAGACACAGTGTCCTTGAAGCAGGGATTGCCCAGATAGTTATCGTAGTACAGTGTCGCGAACTCGTTGGTCTGGTAAGAGCCTGCTGCCTTGGTGCCTTCCATGGAGCCATCCAGATAGACATAGTAACGCATTGCCAGCTCAGAGGTCTGGATGGTACCCATCTTCCAGTAGAAGGTCTCACTGGGCAGAACATTGGTAGAGCCGGAGGTGGTGTTGTCGGCATTGACGGTGGTGGGGATGTTCACGCCGTTAATGGCAACACCCTTATCGGTGGTGTTATACAGGAAGGTCTTGGCGTAGATGACACCCTTAGCAAAGCCATTGGTGCCGTCACCCAGGATGTTGTCACCTTCGTCATAGGTGACAGAACCGTCAGAATTTACTGTCCAGCCGATAGTGCCATCCTTGTCAACGTCGATCAAGCTGGAATACGCGCCGGTCAGAGTATACACCTTGATCGCAGCGCCGGTGGCGTCGGTGCCGTCGGCTACCGTGTAGCTGAATTTGATCGTTTCAAGGGTCGTGGAAGTGCCGATACGCTTACCGACCATATCCTCCGTCACATTTACGCCATTGACGGTAGTACCGATCTGGGATCTCTGGTAGATATCGTAGGAGATGATCTGGATATCGGGGATAAAGGTCTTCTCGGTTTTCGTACCGTCGTCATTGAGCACAGTGTAGGTGCTGGGGGTCATCTGCAGGTTGAAGCTGCTGCCCATCTGGTCAACGAAGCGGGCGTTGTAAGCGGCATAGGCGATCTCGGAGCCGATGGTCGTAAACGCGTCGGACAGTTCATTCGCGCTGTCCACTTCATAGTAATACTTGGTGGTGCCGGTCTGCTCGCTGGCCAGGGTAGCAATGGAGGTAGTCATGTAGTCTGCTTCCACGTTACCGTCAGCAACTGGGTCAAAAGCGATGGAGAACACCTTCGCGCCCAGGCCGGGAACAGTGTAGATATTGGTGGTATCGGTAGCAGTCAGATTCTTGATACCGCTGGTGGTCTTGCGGATAACCTCGAAGGTCTCGTTCTGGCTGCCCTTGACCGCGTTGGCCATACGGTGCTCGTTCAACAGACCGTCACCGTTGGTATCATCAAGGTTGTAGTAGTAGGCGTGTTCTGTGCATTGCAGGTTGGCTGCCACCTGGTCTTCAGACCAAGTACCGGTGATCCACTCACCCCACAGGTCAGACCGACCCTGAGAGTGGTAGTAGTTCCACTGCATGGCCGCGCCGTCGGACATGAAGATGACGTACAGGTCGCGGTCCTCGCCGGAGTTTCTGGATGCCTCGCCCATCTGATAGATGGCATCGAAGGCATAGTCGTAGTTGGTGCCGGAGGTGTAGTTCAGGGTATAGCTGCTGGCCAGATCCTCAGCATCCGTAAACGCGGTATAATCCAGCGCGTTGGTCGTATTGGTATAAACCTTTGCCTGATTATCCGCGTCATATTTGATGTTGTCAGACATCGTGTCTTCAGGATCCCAGTCATAGGGTGTTCCGCTGGTCATATCTGTAGCGCCGTCGGAAGGCGCACCGTTAAAGCCGTTGAAGTCGGCGATCGCCACGCGGATATCCAAAGGCTGGCCGTCGGGGCCGTTCTTCTTGAACTGGGCGATCAGATCCTCCAGTGACTTCTCCAGAATCACATTTCGACGCATGTGCGTTGCGCCTTCTACATATGTACCGGACGGAGAACTGTTGCTGCAATTCTGTACGCCGCAGATACACCAGCTCTCCATAGAGGAAGAGGTATCCAGCATAACGATGACATCAGCGCCCTTCTTGGAGGGAACGCCGGAGGCGGAAACTTCCACCTGCGCGATACCGGAGGACTGGAAGTCCACACCGGTAGCGGTCTTGTTGACCTTGACCGCGCCTTCCTTGGGGTACTCGGGGTAGTTATCCACCACGCCGGGCTCAACGATCACTTCCACAGTACCCAAGACGATGCCGTTGTAGCTGATCTCGACCCAGTAGGAGCCGTCCACGCTGCCGCTGAACTTGTTCTTCCAGGTCCAGGTCAGCGCGCTGTCGGAAAGCTCGGTAGCGCCGGTGCCGTCTGCACTGTTGCTGATATAACCGGTGATGCCTTCCTTAACGGTATTCATAGCCTTGGCAGCGGAAGAACCGTTGGCTACGTAGTAAACCGTTTTGCCATCAAGCTTCGCGTAGATGGGGCCTCCGGAGGTGCCTCCAACAGTCTCGGAACCGGTGTACTTGTACAGACGCACGGAATAGGAGGAATTGGTATGGTCAGTATTGGTAACAGTCCATCCGTCTCCATCATAGTACAAGGAACGGTTAGTTCCGTCGCCGTCATACAGGCGGTAGTAGCCGTTGTACAAATTGGTAAAACGGTCCAGGTTGGAGTCTTCAATGTAACCGGTATGAATACCCCAGTTTTGCTGGTACAGTGTGTTTGTACCGTCACGGGTAATCAAACCACTGGTGGATCCAGTGAAGTAATACTCATAGTCACGGGTAGAGGTTGTTGCAGTCTTTCCATCGGAAGAGATGGTAATTGCAACTGCACTGCCCGCATTCAGCAGGTATGCTTGATTGCGCGCCACGATGATATACTTATTGCCGGAGCCGGTATCGATACCGTTGGTATCCAGGGTATAGGTCACAGTTGTGGTTCCGCCGGTGGCTTCGGTCTCACCAATGTAAGTCCAATCAGCATTGAT
This sequence comes from Faecousia sp., assembly GCA_045606145.1. Classification (GTDB taxonomy): domain Bacteria; phylum Bacillota; class Clostridia; order Oscillospirales; family Oscillospiraceae; genus Faecousia. The sequence goes on along the minus strand of JAZURG010000204.1, from coordinate 46,967 downwards.
ACCGGTCTCAAATTCGACATCGACCTTGACCTCGACGGAGCCCAAAGAGTTACCGTTCTTCAGGATCTCCACGGTGTAGGGGCCTACATTGGCACCGTCATAGCTGTCCACCCAGTTCCAGGTAACATCGTCGTCGGAAATGGCTGTCTTGCCGGTGCCGTTGGCATCGGTGGCGGAATACACGGTGACACCCGCCTGAACAGCAGCCATGGCATTAGCCGCGGAAGTATTCATGTCCACGATGTACATGCCGTTGCCTTCAGCGGCATAGTAGGTAGTCGTCGCGGGAACGACCACCTCCGCGGTACCCAGCTGCTTACCGTCCTTACTGATAGTAACCGCGTAGTCGCCTGCGTTGTTTCCATTATAACTCGAATCCAGAACCCAAGTGATCTCAGAGTCAGCAACCTCAGTACCGGTCACATTTGTGCCAGGCTTGGACATACTCTCGTACTTATAAGCAGTAATGCCTGTCTTTACAGCATCCTCCACCTTCTCCGCAGAAGTGCCATTCTCTACATTGTAGGTCAAATCACCGGAAATCTTGTAGTAGGTACCATTCTGGTCAGCAAGGGTCACAACGACCTCGGCAACACCGATGGTCGTGCCATTGAAAGCAATGGTCACAGCATAGTCGCCGGGAACAGCGGGATCATAATTGGGATCCAGCGTCCAGGTCATGCCCTCACCGTCATCCGGGTAGTTCTGCTCGTCGCTGTAGTCGGCAGCGGTGGCGTACTGAATGGCAATACCTTCCTTGACCATAGCCAACACCTGCTCGGCAGTCATGTTCGCAGTGGCATTGTAGGACAAGTTACCCTTCAGGTAGGCGTAAAGGCCATTGGATCCAGGTAAAGTGTCTTCTACGTAAATGTAGACACGGTTGGTATTGGAACTACTATTAGAAGTAGTAGTGACCGAAGTCATGTATCTGTAAGAATTATAATTGCCGCTATACCGTGCTCTCAATCCATAGTCATCGTTAGAATAGTTCCATGTAATGTAAGAAGAACTGGTACTTGTAGTAGTTGACAGACTATTGCTGTTACCGCGCAAATAGCGGTTAGTGGAACTTACGCTCCGCAACCTATCGTTGGTAAAGCTCCACTGAGCAGTGGTTGCAGGAGCCTTGATGTAAGTACCATTGGTATCAACAATAACCGTAACGGCATTGGAGTTAATGCTGTTATTATTGTTCAAATTCACAGCATTACCATTACCAGCTGTATTTCTGTTGACAATAACGTACTTCTTGCCGTCGGTTAGGGTGTCAGTCAGCTTGAAGATTGTTTCACCATTGGAAGGCTGAGTCAGGGTAACCCAGCTATTGCCAGAGGTCTTCACATCATCAGCACCGGTGCCGGGTACAGGCGCAATGACTTCCACCCAACCGTTGTTCTTAGTGGCCACATCGTCTGCAGGAGTCTCAGCAGTCACGCCGACCCAACTGCCAATGGTGCCGTAATCCTGCACCTCGCGCAAAGAGATGGTCTGGGGAGAGGCATAGACAGCGCTATACTTAGGCAGGCCCAGAGACTGGTTGGTGACGGAAGTATTGCTGTAAGAACCGTCATAACCGGCAGACTTCAGATTGTACTGACCGTTGGCGCTGTAACGCTCCACGGTGACCTTGTTATTCTCGATAGCAAAAACCGTCATGGTCAGCTTATCAGTACCGGCAGTGGTGACATAAGTATAGGGATCGGAATAGTAGCCGGTGTAGCCAGCATTCATGTAGGTGAACTTCAGGGTCTCTTCCGTCCATTTGCTGGTGGAGCCTTCCTCGGCGATGCAGATCTTATCGCCCACGGGCAGGTAGATCGCCTCGCCGCCCATATAGTTATCAGGGCCGTAGGCATGGTCATGGCCGTGCAGGAAGATGATGTTCAGGCCGTCTTCAGCAGCAGCGTTCAGAACATCAAAAATGTACTTGGCATATTTCGCATCGCCCTGGGTCACAGTACGGGGAGTGAAAGCCAGAGGCAGGTGGGAGGTAATGAAAATCGGTGCGTCATAGCCCTCGCCCAGCTTGGCATTCAGCCAGGTTTCCAGATTCTTCGCCAGTGTTTGGATCTGGGACTGAGAGCCGCCGCCGTTGGGATAGTCATCCTCATTCAGGACGTAAGCAGAATAACCGTCAAAATCGTGTCCGCCTGTGGCATCGATCCGGGAATCCTTATAGTCATGGTTACCCTGCACCAGCACGGAATTGGAATCGACGATATTGCTGTAAGAAGTCTGCACCGCGCCCATCAGCGCAGCGATACCGTTAGCGGTCTCTGTTGCGCTGTCGTGGGTTTCGCAGTCATAATCGCCAATGAACAAGAAACCGTCCATCGTATCATATTTCTGGGTGATCTGCGTCAGAATGTTCTTCACGTTCGCAGCGCTGTTGGCATGGTCACCGGCTTCCTGGAAGTCGCCGCCGGCCAGGACATAGATCGGCTCTTCTCCTTCCGCTGCCCATACGTTCAGTGCGCTTACAGGCACAAGGCCAACCAGCATCACGAAGCACAGAAGCAGCGCAAGAACTCTCTTCATCTCTTTCATAAATGATACCTCCTTGAATCACTTCAAGTTAATTACATAATCAGACACTTTTTCCCACGATGGGACTATTCGCCTAACTATAGCATTGTACCTTATATTGTAACCCCCGCAAGCGCAATTGTCAATGGCAAATATCCATACAAAACCGCTCTTATCCACGGATGTTTTTGGCGACTGTCAAAAAAGGGCTGTAAAATTACCAGTAAATATATTCACAACAAACGGCGGGAGCAAGCCCCCGCCCTACAAATATCTCACCAGAAATACCGTAGGGCGGGGGCGTTGCAGAGCGCAGCGAATCTTCAAATAATATGATTGCCGGGGGCAATCATACCGCTTCTAATGCAAAGCGAGCCGAAGAATCCGTGCCCAAAAATAGCGGATCCTTCGACTCCCTTCGGTCGCTCAGAATGACATTCTTAACTTAATGATATTGCCTTGCACAAGGGCATTTTTGCAAAAGTTACCTTTTGTTTCCGTAGCCATAGCTATAGCCGTATCCGTAGCCATATCCATAGCCGCCGGACAAGCTCTTTCGAACGTTATTGAAAACACAGCCTATGATGGGCAGCTTGCTGTCACCGAGCCGCTGAATGCCGTCCACGATCTGATCCCGGGCAGCAAAGTCCTGACGGATGACTATCAGTCCCGCTTCCGCATACTCCGCCACCTCTGCGGCATCTGTCAGCAGGGAGCAGGGCGGTGTATCGAGTATAACGTAGTCATACAGTTTCCGCCCCGCCTGAAGCAACCGGGCCATTCGTTCATGAGAAAGCATGTTGGAATAAGCCTCTTTGTCACCGGGGCCGCCGGGGATCACAAACAGATTCTCCTGATCTGTGGGCTGGATCATGTCGATAACAGTAACCTTGCCCCGCATGTATTCCACAAGATTTTTCTCGTTTCTTATGGGGTTGTGCTTAGTTGACAGCGTCTTGACCACAGAGGGGTTGCGCAGATCGCAATCCACCAGCAGCACCCGCTTCCCTTTCTGGGCGAGAGATACCGCCAGATTGACGGAGACAGTGGTCTTTCCTTCGCCGGGAACCGCGCTGGATACCAGAAGGACCTTCTTTCCTTCTTCCTCCATAGCCCTCTCTAAGCGCAGACGGAGCAAACGGACGGATTCACTGAAGCCCATGTCATTTTTCCACCGGTGCACCAGGGGATAGGGCATCTTCTTAGACAGCTTTACCGAGGGGATCTGGCCCATGCAGGGTGTATTCAGAACTCTGCGCAGCTCATCCTCATTGTGAACGGTATTCTTCATCATAATCAGGAAAACCACCACCGCGCACCAGAGGATCGCGCCTATGAAAGCGCCCTGGATGGCGTAATGCTTATGATCAAACGCGGCAACGGGATTCGTGGGCAGTCCGCTTTCATCCAGCAGAATCAGTGCCGTGGAGCCCACAACAAATTCCGCCACATCCGGATAGCATTTGATCACCGCGTTGAGTACATCATAGGCCCGCTGCGGATCCGGATCCCGGACTGTCAGCGTTAGAATGCTGGATTGCGCTACAGCGGAGACCGTCATGGTCGGCACGCCGGAAAGTCCCAATTCCTCCATAACACGCTTCTGCAGCAGATTGCTGGTGAGAATGGATGGAAATGTGTCCGCCATGACCTGCGCTGTTTTCTCATTATAGCCGCCGACATTGGCATACAGCGGGTTGGCTACCCGCACCGTAAACGATGCGTACGCCTCATAGGCGGGCCGATAGGCGCTGCGCCGCATAACTGTCAGACCCAAACCGCACACCAAGATCAGCACCAAGCCCAGCAGCCACATCCGTTTGGCCTGCCGCAGGAAGTCTTCCAACAGCATAAATATGTCCAGTTTCTGTATTGCCTTTTCTTCGTTTTCCATAACAGCAACCTTTCTTATCTTCCGGAGTCACGGGACCCGTAGCTGCCATAGTGACCGTACTTTCTGTAGACGCCATAGCCATAGCCGTAGCCGTAGCCTCCGCCGGAGGACAGCCGGGTAGCATATACATTATTCAGCACACAACCCAGCATTTCTGCCCTGTGTCCCTCCAGAGAAGCGATAACTTTGTTCAATGCCGGTGCCACTGCTGTGTTCTGGCGAACCACCAGCAGACAGGCATCTGCCAGATCCATCATACTCTCGGCATCCGATGCTACACTCACCGGCGGCAAGTCCAGAACCACAAAATCAAAGTTTTCCCGGGCCCAGTCCAGCAGCTCCTTCATCCGATCGCAGATAAGCCGGTCACCGATGCTCCGGCCTTTCTTTCTGGCCAATAGCATGTACATGTTAGTTCTCTTATACTGAAGGATCGACTCGGTCAGATCGGCGCTGTCCTGCAAAACTTCCTTAATACCAGAGGCAAATTCCCGCTGCTCCAAAATCACGTGGCATGCAGGCTTGAGCAGATCGCAGTCGATCAAAAGCACCCGCTTGTGTTTCTGCTCCATGGCTAAGGCCAGATTTATCGCCACGGTAGACTTGCCTTCGTTTTCCAGAAGACTCGTCACCATCAGCACCTTGCCGCCATCCATGTGCTGCTCCACCCGGCGGCGGAGCTTGCGGACGCTCTCCACAAAACGGAAGCTGGTAACTGGGTTGCTGATCAGAATGCTGGTTTTTTTGCGGTTCAGCCGTGCGAAAACCGTCTTATACTTATTCTCATGGGGGATCTCACCCATATAATCGCAATCCAGCTTTGCCCGCGCCTCAGCGCCGCTGCGAACTGTATTGCGCATGTAGGACAGCACCGCCAAGATCGCCATGGCCGCCACCGCCGCCAGAACCATCATTTCTTTCATACGGCCGGACGCGTCGTTATAGTTCATAGGAGACCGCGGCACCGTGGGATTCTGAAGAACCTCCAGAATAATGCCGTCCACGACCTCGTAGGTCAGCGTTTCATGCCGCTCAATAAGCGTTTGGGTAGCAAGGAATGCCATCCGGGGATCCGGGGCAGTCACCGTCATGGTAATTAGGTTCGTATTGGTGATCACCGAGGTGGAAATGGTTCCGTTAAATGAGGAAACACCCATCTCCTCCGCGATCGTCTTTCGCATGATGGAGCTGTTGAGCAGTTCCGTAAACAAAGACGCCAGATTGCTGGTAGAGGATAGGTTGTTGTACACCGTCGTGGAGCTGCCCCGGGTGGTCACCACAAAAACCGTATTGGTCCGATAAACCGGCTCATAGGATGCGTCTGTGTAGATATAGACACCAACACCTACCATAAGGGCTACCAAAACGATCACCAGCCAGTGCTTAAGCACATCCCGGATAATGACAATAGGATCAAAAGGCAAAAGTCCTTTATCCTCCATATGTAATTCATTGGTTTTTCTCATCGGCTTATCCTTCCACCACGACAATCAGTTTGGAATATCCGGTAAATTCCTGATTTAAATCGGGATTTGTCTCATTCCGAACTGTATAGGTCACTCTGTATTCCACACTATAGACGCCCGGCTGCTGGGTCTGTACCTCCCCCTTGGTGCGCAAAGTATAGTTTCTGGGAAGGCCATTTCTCAGATTGGTCGTTTCCCCCCGCAGGGTAAAGGTATCCAGATAGCTTGTGGGGTTAAAATCCGCGCCTGCAGGAAGATAGATCAGATACTCTGTCAGTGTCAAACCGGCATTATAGGTACCTGCGGCATAAACCTCCACCGGCAAATCCAGCGTCATCGTGTCCCCCAGAGAATTATTCACCTGGAAACGCACCTGATGTGTACCCAAGATCGCAATGGAGTCTTCCTCCAGGGCAGTAGCTCTGACCCGATGCTGGATATCACCATCGATCATGTCTGTAGCGCCTACGGTAGACAAAACATCAAAATTGGAGCCGTGGGTATAGAGCAGCGGTCCACTTAAAGTCAGCTTCGGCCTTTCGTAATCCGTATACTTTGCCTCCCGTGTTGCCTTGGCCACATTGCCCGTCGAGTCAAATGCCGCATAGCTGACAGAAATCGTACCATCAGTATCGAGCAGGCTGATGCTCTCCACAACAACAGACTCCGTCACGTCTCCGTCCACGTTGTCCGTAGCCGTCACACCCTGCAGAAGCGCGCTCTTGGGATCCAGAACAGACACTTCCACGCGTTCTGTGTTTATCTCGATTTCCGGTGCTTTCGTATCCGTTCCCGCCAGATCCAGCGCCCGATAGCCATAATATACAACCACACATACAACGATCAGCAAAACCAATATCCAGTTTTTATTTTTCATGAATCTTCGCCTTCTTTATCAAAACCACTCCGGCTCTGCCGGAGTCAATTGTTCGTCTTTCAATATCTTCTTGGGATTGTCTGCCAGCAGTGTTCTGGCACACCGGGGAGAAAACTCTGCCGACAACAACTGCCACGCATCCTCCATCCAGGGTGTCCGCACTCGTGAAGAATGGGCATCGCTGGCGACCACCGTGGCAAACCTGCGTCCCACCAGCTCCATTGCCATTTCCTGAGCGTATCCGCCGAAACGTCCTAGCAAACTGCCCCGGTTCACCTGCAGCAGGCATCCCATCCGGAGCCAACTGTTGAGGATCCGTGGGTCTCTCCGGATATAAGAATACCGCTCCGGGTGGGCAACGATGGGCCGAAACCCCGACCTGCACAAGCTGCTGAGAACCCAGGTTTCCTCTTCTCCGCTGGAATGAAAAGAAAATTCGATCAGCGGATAATGAGATCCGTTCAGTGTGAGCAGCTTCCCTTCCCGCAGCAATTTTGCCGTATCCTCTGTACCAAAGATCTCCATGCCCGGATACAGTGCCAGCGGAATCCCGTTCTCTCGCAGCGCTTCCCGAAGGAGCTGCCATGCGGCGTATATATCCCGGGTTCGATCATCCGCGCAGTGGGGTGTTGCCACCATGGAGGTGATGCCGCTGTCTACGGCCATACGGGCCATTGCAAGAGATTCCCGCAGACTTTGAGCTCCGTCATCCAGCTCCGGCAAAATATGGCTGTGTAAATCGATCATCGGTTACTCTCCATTATAAATACTAACCCATCAGGTAGGAATAGACTGCCATGGCCGCGGGCCGCAGAGAAATCATTCGGATCCATATTCTCTCAAAGAAATCCCACCAAAAGCTGCCGCTGCGCAGAATTTTCCCTTTGCGGCACACGGCGCTCACCACTGCCAGCACCTGATCCTGCCGCACCCCCGGCTCCAGCCTGGTCTGCGCGTCTCCTACCAGGGTATAGGTTTCCCCATCCACCCGACAGATGCGGTGCAAAATATACGCGCCGTTATCCCGGCAGTAAAGGATCATGTCGCCCTTTTTTAAAGGATGTTTTACTTTTGAAAGATAGACCGTATCCCGGCCATGTACCAAAAAAGGAGTCATACTGCTGCCGCTGATAACCAGCGGCACAGACTCTGTATCCTCCAACAGCCCCAGCAGCTGATCCATCAGCGCCTCCGGAGGCAGAACCTTTACATTGCGTTCCATTCAGTCACCTCCGTCACCTGTCTGTGGTGGATCTCATAGCTGCGGCTGCAGAATCTGGCGCTTTCAGGACGGTGAGTCACCAAAACGCAGGTATGCAGCAGGCCGCACCCGCGCAGATTTTTCAGAAGCTGCCGCTCCGTGGCAATATCCAGACCGGAGGTGGCCTCGTCCAACAGCAGGATGGGTGCCCTGCGCAGCAAGGCCCGGGCAATGGCCAAACGCTGGGCCTGACCCTCGGAAATACCCCGGCCGCCGGCACCCAAACGATGGTGCAAACCTTCGGGGAGCTGGCTGACAAAATCCCATGCGCAGGCAATTTTCAGCACCATTTCCAGATCTTCGTCAGTGGCGTCAGAGCGCACCAGCCGCAGATTTTCCGCAATGGTACCGGAAAACACACTGTTGCCCTGGGGCACATAGGAGAAGATCCCTCTGGTACCCGCGGCAATGGGATACCGGGTTCCGCTTTTCCCCAACAGTTCTGCCTTTCCGCTGTCGGGCTCCACCAGCCCCAGCAGCAGCCGCAGCAGCGTGGTCTTGCCTTCACCGGAGGGGCCGGTGATGGCGATCACGTCACCGTGACGGGCAGTAAAATCAAAGGGTTCCAGCACGGTATCGCCGTTTTGATACCGAAAAGAAACCTTCTCCATCACGATATCCAGCCTGTCCTCATCCAAAAGGCCATCCGGCACGTTTTTATCTTCCTCAGGAAGATCTTCCACGGCCATAACGCGGCCGGCGGAGGTAGTCAGTGAAATCATCTGCTGCGCCAGAGATACCAGCGCAGAGAAAGAGCCCCGCAGGGTGCTTGCCAGCTGCAAAAACAGGGTCATAGAGCCGTAAGTAATACTGCCATTCCACAGCTGATACACTCCCCAGCCGAAGCAGGAGGCGGTGACAGCAATGCTCACCAAGGACAGGAAGGAGGACATACTGATATGGAAGGCATTATAGGAAAGATAGGCATCGGTATAATCTCCCTGAAGCCGATACATTTCCGTTTCAAACCGGTCGGTCAGAGAAAAAGCCTTGATGCTGGTAATGTTGCGGAAGGAATCCTCCTGAAAGGACATGACCTCACCGGTCAGTTCCTTCATTTCCAGATTGTAACGGCGCATTTTCCGCATCATCATTTTGGACAGCGCCAGAGTTACCGGCACGCCTAGCAGGGCGATCAGCGCCATGACCGGATCATAATACAGAATGATACAGAATGCGCCCAGAAATTTCACCACTGAGGTCGTCAGGGCAGGAAGAAAACTGATGGTGCCGTTGGAAACGACATCCACATCAGAATTCAGACGGTTCAGCAGATCGCCGCTGCGGTAGGGTTCCAGCGCTTCCCATCCGGCACGGAGGATTTTCCCATAGGTGCCATGCTGCATCTCATTTTTTACACGCACATGGACGGATGCGCTGACCCGGGAGGAAATTCCCTGCAGGACCAGGCTCCCCAGCATCATCAGCACCATGATTACAGCAGCGCGGCCCAGCAAGCCGGAACCATAGCCCGTAACCGCATCAATCAGGTACTTTGACGCCACACTGGAGGCTAGACCCATCAGGGTTCCAATCAATCCCAGCAGGCCAACCGCCAGAATTTTCCCCTTGTACTGCGCCGCACGGGACAGAAGCCAGAGGAATTCCCGCTTTAGCTGCTGTGGATCTTCTCTATGGAATTGTTTATTCAAGTTATGGAAAAAAGCCATATCCGCATTCTCACAATTCTCTGTCTGCAATCGTTAAAGAATCCTTGCTGGGATTTTGCAACAAAACCCCACAATAATCCTTTATAAGGATACCACATAACCACTGTGTTGTCAATCAAAGGAATCCGTAGATCGTAAGTTCTTTAGACTCGTAAATAATGGATTTATTAAGACTATACCGCAGGGTTTGGCGCTTTGCCAGCATGGATGAACCGCTGCGGAGGTTTACCCTCCGGGATATCGCTCAGCGTGTCAAAGAAGTGTCATTTGACGTATATCGGCCGGTCCATATCGTAGGGGCGCATCACGATGCGCCCGGTGTTTTTGCGAACAAAATCACATCGCCAGCGGCGATTATTCTCTTATTTTCTGCGGAAATCCCACAATTGCACCGCAATAGTGGGCGGGCGATTTATGAATCGCCCCTACAGTATAGTTGCAGAATTTCTGTTTTTTGACAGCCTGCGCGCCGCCCCGGAGGTTTACTCTCCGGGGCGGCGCTGTCCGTGCATTTCCCCAGATGCAGAATATTTGCCGTTTTTTCGTCCTAATAGCTGTTTACAAAATAGCCGAAATATACTATAATTAATTGGTTAAAAGGGTTATTGTGCCCTCGTGTACACTTTTGCTTTCAGAACAGGAATTTGCTTATGACGAAGTTACTTGTGGTTTTTGCCGCCGCGCTGGTCCTGGCCTATATCTCCGAACAGAATACCAAGGCCACCATCGCTGCAGGCCACCGCTATACCGTCTGGCACGATTGGGCGTATATCCTGCTCGTCACCATTCTGGTCCTCTTCGCAGGCTTGAGAACCAGTTATAATGATACTTGGAACTACATAAGCGGCTTCCAAAATGCTCCAGAGTTGGGTGAGTGGTTGAGCAATACGGACAACTATAATCCTTTTAAAAATCCTCTTTTTACTTTATATCAAAGTTTTTTAAAGACCTATTCGAACAACTCGCAAATTCTGATTTTTTCCCTGGCGTTATTGGATCAGGTATGCCTGCTGCGTTTCTTCAAACGGTATTCCAGTTATTTTACCTTCAGTATATTCATCTATTTCACCCTCGGTACCTTTGTGTTTTCTCTCGCGGCACTCAAACAGATCACCGCAATTGCCATCACCACACTTGCCTTCCCTTATTTGGAGAAAAAGAAGTGGAGTAAATATCTGCTTATTATATTAATCGCCATGCTGGTTCATACCTACGCAATGGCGTTTGCCGTAATTCCCCTGTTCCGGGCAAGACCCTGGAGGCTCTTTACATTTGTTTTTATTGCTGTTGTTGCGGTAGTAATGATGAATTTTGAAGAAGCCATAACCGCTTTTATGGAACAGGCAAACGATTTAGGAAAAACCCTTGCCGAATTTGAAGTTTTTTCTGACACCACAATTAACATCTTCCGTCTGGCCGTTTATGCAGTTCCACCGCTGATTAGTTTGGTGTTTCAGAAGTGGGTTTTCCATAACGCAGACGAAATGGATAACACACTGATTCACATGGGCATCATCAGTTTTGCGTTTATGTGTATGGGCACCCAAGCCGGAGCCAACATGTTCGGCCGTATGGGCAACTATTTTGAACTTGGTACAATTTGTTGCTTACCGTGGATGTTAAAAAAGACATTTGATGATAGATCCTTCCGGTTTATTTCGATTGTTGCGTGTACTTGCTTTTTGGGATTCTTTGTATACGCAAATGCGCTGCACGGAAACTTTGATGTTGAGTATCAATCTATTAGTTTGTTCAAATTTTTTGGAAGCTTGTTCGGATAATTTTAGGAGAAAAAATGATTCGTGTATTGCATGTATTCGGCGGTCTGGGCACCGGCGGAACAGAAAGCTTGATTATGAACTGGTATCGGAACATTGACCGAACAAAGATTCAGTTCGATTTTCTGGTCAGAAGTCCCGACAACAATTACCTGGAGGAAATTACGGCACTGGGTGGAAGAGTGTTTTATACCGCTTCTTTCCCCAAACACTTTGTCAGGAATTATCAAGAGACAAAAGCGGTTCTTGCCAAAAAGGAATGGGATGTTATTCATGTCCACGGCAATGCTGCTATGTACATGCTACCCTTGCGCTTAGCAAAGAACCTAAGCTATACGCACAGAATCATGCATAGTCACAGTATCAAGGCACAGAACAATGTGTTTTCGCTGATACATAACTTAGATAGAACGAAACTGCCCGCTTTTGCGACACAGTATCTTGCTTGTTCTGCCGCAGCCGGAAAATGGATGTTCGCCGATCATGCATTTACGTTATCCCGGAATGCGATTGATGTAGATTCCTACCGATTTGTAGCTGAAGTTCGTACGAAAACAAGAAAAAACCTCGGAATTGAGAATAAGTTCGTCGTTGGCCATGTTGGGCGGTTTGCAGCACCCAAAAATCATGCGTTTCTGCTGAACGTGTTTGCAGAGATGAAGCGCGATTGCCCCGAGAGTATCTTGATGCTAATCGGCGACGGCGAACTCGAAACGACTATTAAAGCCAAAGCGGAGCAGCTTGGCATTGCTGATTCCATCCTTTTCATGGGCAGACGGTCCAATGTCGGTGAACTGATGTCTGCAATGGATATTTTTGTCCTGCCCTCCCTGTATGAGGGTCTGGGCATTGTACTGGTTGAAGCCCAGTGCAATGGTCTTCCCTGCGTTGTGAGTCAGGAAGCATACAACGAAGAGGTTAACGTATATCCGGATCGGGTATCTGTGCTGCCGCTCTCCTGTGGCGCAGAAGCATGGGCTGCTCATATTCTCAGCAAAGCGTCAATCCAAGTGAATCGAAATGTTGATTTGGACATATTACGGGAGTGCGGATATGACATGAAAACCGAAATTACGAAACTGGAAGAACTTTATTTGCAAGCAGAGAAAGGATAATTGCTGTGAGTGTGAAAGTTTCTGTTGTCATGGCTGCCTATAACAGTGAAAATACAATAGCAGAAAGCATTGATTCCATTCTGAATCAGACCTTCTCTGACTGGGAATTCATCATCTGTGATGATGGCTCGACCGACGCAACCTTCCAAATCATCCAAGATTATGCAGCCCGGTATCCCGGAAAAATTATAGCGATTCAGAATGAGCGCAATTCCAAGCTTCCTTACTCGTTGAACCATTGCCTGAAATATGCAAAGGGCGAGTACATTGCCCGCATGGATGCCGACGACAGAAGCTATCCTGATCGTCTTGAAAAACAGTACAACTACCTGGTGTCACATTCTGAACTCGATGTGGTTGGCGCCGGCATGACCTGTTTTGATGGAGAACGGATTACCGGAGAGCGTTTACCTCCGAAAAATCCTTCTGCAGGAATCATTGGACTGGGCATTCCGTTCTTCCATGCCACAATCATGATGAAGAAGTCGACTTACGATGCATTGAATGGATATTCCCTGAAAGACTATGTTCTTCGCTGCGAAGATGTGGACCTGTGGATTCGATTCTTCGCAAAGGGATTCCAAGGGGACAATCTTCAGGAGCCGCTGTATTATGTCAGAGAGGATATGGCAGCGTCTCAAAGAAGAAATTTCAAGAATGCGTCCAATGCATCCAAAACCCTGTTCTTTGGCTTCAAAGAAAATAACTACCCTGCAAAGCAGTATCTTTACGTGGCAAAGCCGATTATTTCCGTACTGGTTCCCCAGAAAATAAAGTATGCCATCAACCAGAGAAGATGGCGTACTGACGGGAAATAAAAAGAGATTAAGAGATGGTATTATGCCGAAAATATTACTCGTAGCCAATGTTTCAAAAGAGCATATCCGAAAATTTCATATACCACTCATTGAGCTGCTGAAAGAAAACGGTTGGCAGGTCGACGTTGCCTGCCGGCTGGACGAGCCTGTTCCGGAAGCCAACAACGCTTTTGATCTCCCCTGTGACCGAAATCCCTTCCAGGGTGGCATTTCCAGAAGTGTCGCCATTCTGAAAGAGATCCTTCAGAAGAACCGCTATGATATCCTTCTATGCAATACGGTGGTTGGCTCCATGGTTGCCCGATTGGCTGCCGCTCCGTTTCGAAAGGGCGGCTTGAAGGTCATTTACTTAAATCACGGCCTGCATTTCTTCCCCAGTGCACCTGCCATACGTTGGGCAATGGGCTATCCCATGGAAAAACTTTTGGCTTCAAAGACGGATGTCATGATCACCATCAATGACACCGACTGCAGTACCGCCAAGAAGTACTTAAAAATACCGGTTGTTGAGAAGTGTCATGGCATGGGTGTCGATCTGAGCCGTTTCCGTGATGCTACCCTTGCAGAAAGTAAACGGGCAGAGCAGAGAAAAACTCTGGGCATTTCTCCGGACGACTTTGTACTGACCTATGTTGCAGAGATCATCGAGAATAAAAACCAGATGATGCTACTGGAAGCCTTTGAACGCATCCGTAAGGCTGTTCCCAATACAAAACTGATGCTGATCGGCCCAGAGCATGACGGCGGTTCGTTGCGTAAAGTTATTGAAAATAAGGGCCTGCAAAACGACGTTCTTCTCCTCGGCTGGAGAAGCGATGTGCCGATGCTGCTGCATCTTGCCGATGTGTATGTAGCTTCCAGCAAGTCCGAAGGCCTCGGTCTTAACCTGATCGAAGCCATAGCCTGCGGCCTGCCGGTGGTCGCAACCAAAAACCGTGGACACGTGGAAACAATTAACCATGGCCATAATGGTTTCCTGGTAGACCAAAATGACAGTGAGAACATGGCCGACTATGTTCTGCGCCTGTACGATAGTACTGAACTTAGAAAAGAAATAACCCTTCAAGCACAGCTGGACATTTCCGAACACGAAACCGCTGCCGCAATGAAGGAACTGTTTGAATTGATTGCCCGCCACGCATAGTGGTGCAAGTTGCATATGAAGAAAGTCTTATTTTTAATCCATGATCTGGGCCATGGCGGTGCTGAGAAGGTGCTTGTGAACCTGGTCAACAACATGGATCCTACACAATTTGATATTACCGTCATGGCGCTCTTCGGCGGTGGAGTGAATGCGCAGTTTCTAAAACCACACATTCATTACCGAGCTGTTTTCAAAAAGCCGTTTCCCGGCAACAGCCATGTGATGAAGCTGTTCTCCCCTGCGCTGCTGCACAAGTGGTTCATCAAAGAACGCTATGACATTGAGGTTGCCTATCTGGAGGGGCCGGATTCCCGAATCATTAGTGGCTGTCCGAATAAGGATACCAAGTTGATTTCCTGGATCCACTGCACCATGAAGTCCGCTGACGATGTTGCCCGTGGCTTCTGCTCCGCAGAAGAAGGAGCGCAGTGCTATGGCAGGATGGATGCTATGGTATTCGTCAGCGAGACGAACCGGGATGCATTCCTGGATATTTGTCCCTATAGCGGCCGGACAGAGGTTCTGTACAACACCAATGAAACCAATGAAATCCTTGACCTGGCTCAAGAAGATGCCGAGTTGCCGGCAGGTACTTTTTGTTGGTGCGGTGTAGGAAAGGTAGTTCCCGTTAAAGGTTTTGATCGCATGATCCGCATGCAGAAGCGGTTAATCGATGACGGCTACAAAACCCATCTATGTATCCTCGGTGAAGGCGCGCAGAAGGCCGAACTGGAAAAACTCGTTGCCGATTGCGGTGTCACGGATGGCGTGAGCTTCCTGGGGTACCAGACAAATCCCTACAAATTTGTTGCAAAGTGCGACTTGTTTGTTTGCGCAAGCCACTCGGAGGGCTTCTCCACCGCTGCAACGGAAGCCTTGATTGTTGGCACGCCGGTGGTTACAACTCTGGTTTCCGGCATGAAGGAAATGCTGGGCGAAAACGACGAGTGGGGCATCGTCACAGAAAACGACGAGGAAGCCCTCTATCAGGGCATCAAACGGGTTTTGGATGACCCCAAACTCCTTGCCCACTATAAAGAAAAAGCCGCCCAGCGAGGAAAAACTTTCAGCACAGAGAACACGGTGAAAGCCGTGGAGGATATGTTGCTGAGTTTATAAAGAAGGAGATGACAAAATGGCAGACCGCATCAGTGTGATTGTTCCTGTTTATAATGTCGCAGCAGATCTGCCAAGATGTCTCGACAGTATTTTTGCACAGACGCATTCCAATATCGAGATCATTGCGGTAAATGATGGATCTCCGGATAATTCCGGAAATATTTTGGACCAATACGCAGCAGTGCATCCCAATCTGCGGGTAATCCACAAAGAGAACGGCGGAGTGACTTCTGCCCGGCTCAGAGGCATAGAGGAAGCGACCGGCGAATGGATCGGTTTTGTGGATGGCGATGATGAGATTGAGCCGGATATGTATGCGCGGCTGCTGAAGAACGCTGTGGAATATGACGCAGATATTTCCCACTGCGGCTATCAGATGTGCTTTGCTGATGGCCGTGTCCACTATTTCCATAACACAGGCTTTCTTGCAAAGCAAGATAAGACAACAGCCATACGAGAGCTGTTGTCCGGCTCAATGATTGAGCCAGGCCTGTGGAACAAGCTCTTCCACAAGACCTTGTTACACAGCTTGTTCCACGGCGAAGCCGTCGATACGAGCATAAAAATTAATGAAGATCTGCTGATGAACTTCTATCTGTTTTCGGCGGCAGAGCAAACTGTGTTTGAGGATTGGTGTCCGTATCACTACATCGTGCGGGAAGGATCGGCATCCCGCGCTAAACTGAATGAGTATAAGATTTATGACCCAATAAAGGTCAAGAAGATCATTTTGGAGAAGGTCCGCGCTGAGAATTTAGAAGATGCACAAAGAGCATTTATGACAACGTGTGTTTACACTTATTGCGGCCTCTTGACAGAGCAAGATGTAGAGGAACATCTTGATGCAATCCGCAAAGAAATTATTTCGCACCGGGAATGGATAACGTTTCTTCCTAAACGCACAAGACTCTTAGCTGTGCTCGCAATACGGATGCCCGCTCTACTGGGGCATGTTTATCCGATTTATGCTCAGAGATTTCAGCGGAAAAAATATGATTAAGGATAATGAAGATGAAAAACATCTTATTTATGCACACAGGCAGTGCGAACCATGGTTGTGAGGCATTGGTTCGCACCACTGCACAGGTTCTCGGCGGACCGGAAAATGTTAGCCTTTGGTCCTTAGCCAAGGCGGAGGATGAGCAGTATGGCTCCGCAAAGACGGTAGACCGCATTATTGAGTCCGAGCAGCTGCGCCGGTTTAGCCTGCCTTACTTCGAGGCATTGATTCGCCGAAAAGCTCTTGGACAGACGGACGCCAATATGGAAGTATTTCTGCGGGAAACCTTCAAGGACAATATCGCCTTTTCCATTGGCGGCGATAACTACTGTTATGAGTGGTCTGCAAAACAGGCTATCGAACTGGACAAGAAGATCCGCAAGTACGCAAAAGCCACAGTTCTGTGGGGATGCTCCATTGATCCTGAAGCAATCACGCCCGAAATGGCGGAGGACCTTGCCGGTTTTGACCTGATCACCGCCCGTGAATCTATTACTTTTGAATTGCTGAAGCCCATCAATCCCAATACGGTTCTGGTAGCGGATACTGCATTTCTCCTGGAAAAGACAGAGCTGCCTCTGCCTGAAAACTTCGTTGAGAATAACACCGTGGGTATCAACGTCAGCCCGCTGATCATGAAGTACGGAACGGAGGAGAATTGCATTCTGGCAAATTATGAGGAACTGATCCGCTACATTCTGTCAGAGACGGATATGAATGTCTGTTTGATTCCTCATGTGGTCTGGGAATACAATGATGACCGTGTTCCGCTGCGTTATCTGTTCGATAGATTTAAGGACAGCGGTCGTGTGTGCATGATCGAGGACGGAAACTGCTGCGAGCTGAAGGGATACATCGCCCGCTGCCGATTCTTTGTCGGCGCCCGAACCCACGCAACCATCGCCGCCTATTCCACTGGCGTGCCTACATTGGTTGTGGGCTACTCTGTCAAATCCCGCGGTATCGCCAGAGATCTGTTCGGAACGGAAGAAAATTATGTTTTTCCGGTGCAGAATCTGAAAACAGGGACAGATTTGAAAAACGCATTTTGTTGGCTTGCTGAACATGAGATGGATATTCGCAATCAGCTTCAGCAAGCGGTTCCAGAATATAAAAAGAAGGCAGTATCTGCAAAAGTTTTTATACAGCGGATACTTGAACGATAATACATCAGAGGTGCTTAAATTGGCAAAAACTCAAACAAATAATCACTATCACGCCCATATATCATCGACGCATCGCCTGCTTGACCTTAACTTAAAAGAAGTCTGGCAGTATCGTGACTTGATTCTGTTGTTCACTAAGCGGAATTTCATCGTTACCTACAAGCAGACCGTCTTGGGTCCTGCGTGGCTGTTTTTGAATCCGCTGTTTAGCTCCATTATCTATGCCTTTGTGTTCGGTGGCATTGCGGGCATCGGCACCGATGGAGTGCCCAGCATTCTGTTCTATATGTGCAGTAACGCCATCTGGATTTTCTTCTCCGGCTGTGTAACCAAAAATGCCAGCACCTTCACAGCCAATGCCGGTGTCTTCGGCAAGGTCTACTTCCCCAGACTGACCATCCCGGTATCCAATGTACTGTCCTCCGTAATCCAGTTTGGAATCCAGATGCTGATGGTTATGGGATTCTTGATTTACTATCTAGTCATTGGCGAAGTAAGTCCCAACTGGGAAGTTTGGCTACTGATTCCCGTTGCCCTGCTGCATCTGGGTCTGCTGGGGCTGGGCTGCGGCATCGTGATCTCCAGCATGACCACCAAATACCGTGACCTGTCCATTCTGGTGGGTTTCGGTGTTCAGTTGTGGATGTACATCACCCCCATCGTCTACCCCATGAGTCAGCTGGGCGACGGTCTGGTCAAGACCATTCTGATGATCAACCCCGTCACTGCCCCCGTTGAGGTGCTGCGGTATGCAATCCTGGGTCAGGGCACCATCATGCCCGCGTACCTGGCGCTGAGCTGGGGCATTACCATCGCCGTGGTGCTGTTTGGCATCATGATTTTCAACAAGGTCGAGAAGACCTTTATGGATACGGTGTAAGGAGGGCTGGATATGGAAAACAGAGAAATAGCCATTCAGCTGTCCGGCGTGAAGAAGATGTATAAGCTGGGCCAGATCGGTGGCGGCACGCTGACGGCGGATCTGCAAAGCTGGTGGGCCCGGGTCCGGCATAAGGAAGACCCCAATACCAAGATCGGCACCGACCAGCGCCTGGTGGGCCAGACCTTCATGGCTCTGAACGGCATCGATCTGACGGTGTACAAGGGCGAGGCCCTGGGCATCATCGGTGGCAACGGCGCGGGCAAGAGCACCATGCTGAAGCTCCTAAGCCGGGTCACCGCCCCCACCGAGGGCGAGATCGACATCTACGGCCGTATTGCCTCTATGCTGGAGGTGGGCACCGGCTTCAACGGTGAGATGACCGGCCGGGAGAACGTGTACATGAACGGTGCCATCCTGGGCATGACCAAGGCTGAGATCGATGCCAAGATGGAGGATATCATCGAATTTTCCGAGGTCCGGGAGTTTATCGATACCCCCGTCAAGCGCTATTCCTCCGGTATGTATGTCAAGCTTGCCTTCTCCGTGGCGGCCCACCTGGACAGTGAAATCATGATCATGGATGAAGTCCTGGCTGTCGGCGACATGGCGTTCCAGAAGAAGTGTTTGGACAAAATGCGGGACGCTGCCAAAAAAGAGGGAAGAACCGTCCTCTATGTCTCCCACAACATGAATACCATCCGCCAGCTCTGCGATAGATGTGTGGTGCTGGATAAGGGTAAAGTTGTGTTCGAGGGAGATGTTGAGCAGGCGATTACTATTTATTTGAATAGCGGTAATGCTGAAGAAACTGTGTATACCGACTTGGATAAGAGAGATAGACCCAGAAATTCGACAAACCGTGCACATATGGAAAGCATTGTCTTCACCGATCGAGAAGATTGCGTTGTAACCAGAGGAGAACACCTTGAAATCCAACTAAAGTGGCAAGCCAAGGCAGAATTACAGGATGTAAAATTCCGTATGATTATTCGTTATGCTGACGATACGGCGGTAGGTTTGGTACAGTCTGGTAAATTGGGCGATTTTGACCTGGATGAACGGGTAACAAGCACAATGCTATTTGATACCAGTATGCTGTCTGATGGTAGATACTATTTCAGCATTGCCCTATTCCAAAGTGACGATGTGGGCAATAGTGTTATTCTGGATCACATAACGCGGGCTTGTCTAATTGAGGTTATCAGCCCGCTGGATGAGAAGAAATTACTGAATTGGGAGCATCGGTACTGGGGTTCGGTCAGATTCCCTGATCTGAAGATTATTAACTAGGAGAAAAACTTATGGAAGAGATTGTGCTACAGCAAATAAGTAAGCATAATAACACGATTTCATATGGCTTTACAGTATCCGAAGGCTTGATAAAGTATTTCTCTGAAAAGCCTTTTGTGATTGAATACCCGGAAAATATTGAAACAGTACCTGATGCTGTTGCTGCAATCCCCTTCGTGAGCAATGTTCTGCCTATTATCTGGCTGACAGATTCTGTGCTTCGGCTGATGGAACTGGATAAGGCGTTTTATGACTGCATCCCCGATGTACGCAGTGGCTTTGAGGAGATGTTCCCGGAAAGCGTTTTTGCCGGACAGATCTCGGTTGACAATCTCGTGCAATGTAATATCCCTGCTTCCAGCGGAAGCGCTGCGTTCTTCTCCGGCGGTTTGGATGCAGTTCATACTCTGGTAAGACATTTGGAAGAGAGACCTGCACTGATTTCTATCTGGGGTTCGGATATCCGTTTTGAGAATGCGGAGGGCTGGAAAGTTGTTCACAAAGGCATTGAGGAATATGCTGAAAAGTATAATCTGCCTGATGTCATGATTCGAAGTTCCTTTCGGGATTTTGATAATGAGGGACTGCTACATAAAACATTCTCTGCGCAGCTGAAGGACGGCTGGTGGCACGGCGTTAAGCATGGCATTGGCTTATTAGGGCATGCAGCACCCTATGCATATTTGCATGGGGTGTCTACAGTGTATATTGCATCTTCTCATTGCCCTGAAGATGGTCATGTGCGCTGTTCATCGAATCCTCTGACTGATAACCATGTACGTTATGCAAATGCCAGAGTAGTACACGATGGATTTGAACGCAGCCGACAGAATAAAGTAAAAGATGTAGTCGACTATGTTAACCGTACTGGAGACCAGCTGTCTTTGCACGTGTGCTGGGAGTCCCAGTCTGGAAATAATTGTTGTTGTTGTGAAAAATGTTATCGCACTTTGGTTGGCTTAATTGCCGAATGTGCCGATCCCGTGCGGTATGGATTTGAAGATTCTCAAACTACGTTATGTAACATTAGAGAAAGAATACTGGGTAACCCTATCTATTTTGAGGCAATGACTTCCTACTGGACACATATTCAAAAACGTATCGTAGATAATCAGAGAATACTGAAAAAACGTCCAGTTTGGAAATATATAAAATGGATTTTGAAAGCAGATTTCTGGCATCCGGAAACACTGAAAAGGCCGATGAGCATTCGAGAAAGGCTCTCTCAATATAGATGGTATCAAATGTTGCACGAATTGAAGGTGAAACTGCGTGGCTAAAGATTTTTTGTACCCCCTCCGGCGGTTGCATGGCATCCTACACGATGCGAACGAAAAGCGCAAGCTACGTAACGCATACAGAGCAGAATTTAAAAAGAATCCCAATACAGTATTTCTGATTCTGACTCCGGAACATGGAAATTTGGGAGACCATGCAATTGCTCAAGCGGAAACAAATTTGCTAAAGCGATTGGGTGTGAATTACATAGAAATTACTGGGAGCCAATTGTACGAACTCAAGTGGACAAACCGCTTAGATGTATTTAATGGTTTTCCTGTGTTTATCAATGGTGGTGGAAATTTAGGCACCATATGGATAAAGACCGAGAACTTACAACGTGAGATTATCCAAAATAATCCTCAATCTACGATACTTATTCTTCCCAACACCGTGTTCTATGAAGATAGCAAAGGGGGCCAGGAAGAACTTCAGAACTCTATTCAGATTTATAATCACCACAAACACTTAACCGTCTATGCCCGAGAAAAGACTTCCTATCATTACATGAAGGCCATTTATCGGGATGTTCGACTGATTCCCGATATGGTGCTGTCGCTGAAAAAGGACAACTATAACCTCGATCGGAAAGGCTGTCTGCTGTGCCTGCGGAAGGATTGTGAAAAGACACGGACGGAAGGGCAAGATCAGATTATTCGTCAGCAGGTTACAGAGCTGTTTGGTACAGATGTGGCAGACACCGATATGGTTGTTCCGGGACGGGTGACCGTGGAACAGCGGGAAGCCGCCTTGCAAGCAAAATTTGACGAATTCTCCGGTGCGCAACTTGTGATCACGGATCGGCTCCATGGAATGATCTTCTGTGCCATTACCGGCACCCCCTGCATTGTCATCGACAGCAAGAGCCCCAAGGTCCGTGGTTGTTACGAATGGATCAAGCATCTGGATTATATTCGCTTTGCGGACAGCCCAGAAGATATTATTGCGGAATACCGTGCAATCCCCAAAGGACCGCATCACTACGACAATACGCATTTGACCCATTATTATCAAACCCTTGCGGAGGATATTCAGAATATCTGGAGGTAACCCCAATGCCCAATATCAGCGTAATCGTGCCTGTTTACAAGGTTGAAAAGTACATACACCGCTGTGTGGACAGCATCCTGGGGCAGACTTACTCCGATTTCGAGCTAATCCTGGTGGATGATGGAAGCCCGGACAACTGCGGAGCCATCTGCGATGAATATGCCGCCAAGGACAGCCGGGTAGTAGTGATTCACCAGGAAAACGGCGGCCTTTCCGCTGCCCGCAATGCCGGCATCGAATGGGCGTTTACTAATTCAAACAGCCAGTGGCTCACCTTTATTGACAGCGATGATTGGGTGCATTTGGAGTATTTATCGGTACTTATTCATGCGGCCGTTTCCAACGGAGTATTGGTTAGTAAATGTGCATATGTACCAGTATCTTCTGAGATTGTTAATACAAATATTCTCACTAATGATATCCAAGTGATGCAAATATCAGATGCGTTCTTGTTGAAAAATAGCGGTGTATGCGCACCAGCAAAGTTGTATTCTAAAAGTGCTTTTAGTGAGGTGCGTTTTCCACTTGGAAAATTACATGAAGATCTATTTACAACATATAAAGTCCTGTTTCAATTTGATACTATAGCCGTGGTCCATGCCCCCCTGTACTATTATTGGTATAATGCTAACGGAATTACAAAAAGCAATTGGAAGCCCCAGCGGTTGGACGAGTTTGAGGCCTTCGAAGAGATCCTTGCTTTTGCGATGAGAGAAAAACACAGGGATCTGTACAAGAAACTGATTGCATTATTCATGAGCGCAATTGCAGAACAGTATTTTGCTGTGGAGAAAAGCGAAGTCCAATGGAATGCAAAGTATATGCATGTAATGCGAAACAAACAGAGAAAAGTAATTCTTGCCAATTTAAAAATTGCGTTCTCCAACTGGCCGGAAAACCGGTGGTGTTTTGGGGTTGCGTTTCCTCGTCTTATGAATCTATACTGGCGGGGAAAGAGCTTTTTACATAAGATTATAGGCCGCAAACAATGATTCGGAGGCTATAGGAATGAGTTTTCCATTGGTTTCAATTATTACCCCCTGCTATAACGGCGAAGGATTCCTTGATAAATACTTTGAATCCATTCTGGCACAAACCTATGACAGCTTGGAGTTGATCTTTGTCAACGATGGCTCTACCGACCAGACAGAGGAGATTGCACTGTCCTATCGTCCTGCGCTGGAATCCAGAGGAATCGTATTCAAGTATCTTTGCCAGCCTAATGGCGGTCAAGCGAGAGCTATGAATACCGGTTTACGAGAAATGACTGGCAAGTATCTGGTTTGGCCGGATTCGGATGATTGGCTCGAACCGGACAGCATTGAGAAACGTGTCGCATTTTTGGAAACCCACCCGGAATTTGACTTCGTTCGTTCCAGTGGTGATACCTTTGATTTTAGCTCCGGAAAGCGCCGAGGTACTATAAATTATTATGGCGATGCTTCTGGAGCAGATATCTTCCTTGATTTGATTCAAGAGAAAACCTACTGTGCCTGCGGTTGCTATATGATTAAGACCGCGATGCTGCGTGAGATATACCCTGATCTAACGATTTACGAAACGAATGTTGGACAGAATTGGCAGATTTTAATTCCGATAGCTGGCAGAGGAAAATGTGGGTATATCGACGAAGAACAGTACCACATTGCCGTTCGTCAAGACAGTCATTCCAGAAGTGTGCGCACTTTGGAAGAAGAAGTTGCACGGCGAATGGAATTGAAAAAAGTTTTGCTAATTGGAATAGAGAAATCCGGACGGAAGGATCGCGATTATCAGGCAATCGTTGATTTGAAATATCTGCATATTCTCTACAAGATTTATTTAGATGCAGCAGCATATGATCAAGCCAAGGATTGCTACGACAAACTGAAGCAAAGCAGTGATATTAAGCCTGAAGAGTATAGGGCATACTTGCAGGTTTGGCATCCAGTGAAATACAGACTGCATTGTACCGTTGATCTTGCTCGACGCGCATGCAGGAAAGTGAAACGAATGATAATTAAGTAAGGAGAGTCGATATGCTGGCAGATAAGAATATTTGCACCGGATGTGGCGCTTGCGCTGCCAGTTGTCCTCTTAACTGCATAGAAATGCAATCGGACCGGGAGAGATTCCAATATCCGCAAATTGATACTACCCGCTGTATTTCCTGTCATAAATGTGAGGCTGTCTGTCCTGTGCTAAATAAGCTTCCGGTACAAGCAGCTCCGCAAGCGTACGGTGTTCAACACAAAGACAATCACCTTCGCAGCGCCAGTTCTTCCGGCGGTGTGTTTCCTGCTTTGGCTACTTTCGTCCTGGACGAAGGCGGTGCTGTTTGCGGCGCTGGCTATACAGATAATTTTGAGGTGGAACATCAGATTATTGAAAATACTTCTGACATCTGCAAGCTGCAGGGCGCAAAGTATGCACAGAGCTGCGCGGAGCATCTTTTCCCGGAGATTCGCAGCATATTGGAAGCGAATCGCTGGATGTTGTTTGTCGGAACACCCTGCCAGATAGCGGGGCTCAAATCGTATTTAGGCAAGGACTACGATAAACTGATTCTTGCAGATATGATTTGCCATGGAGTGCCTTCTCCGCTGGCTTGGCAGAAATATTTGGCATATCGCATTAAGAAAGATGCGGAAAAAGCCAGGATCATCGCTGTCAATCAAAGAGACAAAGTATCCGGATGGAGCAAATATCGCTATAGTCTGCGGATCGATTATTCGAACGGAAACTCATATAGTGTACCCCAAAGCGAAGACCCATACATGCGAGGATTTGTCAATAACCTCTACTTAAGACCCTCCTGTGCCCAATGCCAGTTTAAAGGGCTAAATCGTTGCTCCGATTTCACGCTTGGCGACTTTTGGGGTGTGTGGGAACAATATCCTGAATTTGACGATGATAAAGGAACATCCCTCGTAATGGTAAACACCGAGAAAGGCGCAAGCTGTTGGGAGAATATCAAGAGCGATATGGATGTGATCGCTGTGGATGCGCAAGCAGCGCTTCGTCAAAATCCCAGTGCGTACAATAGTTCTGTTCCCCACGCAAAGCGAAATGTGTTTTTCGATAAAAGGGGAAATTCTGACTTTGATAAACTTGTTTCGGAATTACTATTCGGCACCCCAGAAAAAAGATATTCCCTACGAAATATTCTTCGTAAAATAATTAGTCCTAAGTGAGAGGAGGAGTTTTGTGGATAGTACCATTTCTGTCATAATCCCTGTATACAATGTAGAATCATATTTACCGCAATGTCTGGATAGTGTGCTGTCACAAAGCTATTCCAATTTGCAAGTCATTCTGATCGATGATGGTTCGACGGATTCTTCCGGTGCTATTTGTGATGAATACGCCGAAAGGGATTCCCGTATCGTTGTAATCCACCAAAAGAACGGAGGAGCTGCAGCAGCTAAAAATGCAGGACTCTGTATTGCAACTGGTAAATACCTGAGCTTTGTGGATAGCGACGACTACCTAGAGCCGGATGCTTATGCTCACATGGTTGCGCAGCTTGAAGGCACCAATGCAGATGTGATCCAGTGCTCCTTCTGCGATGTTTTCCCTGACAAAACTGTTTCGCATATAGTTCAGGATGAACAAACAGAGTTTTCCTGCGTTCAGTATCTGAAGCAGTTTACAAAGGACTGGACCTGTGGCCTACTCTGGGACAAGCTTTATGTGCGATCACTGTTTGACGGCATCTTCTTCGAAGAAGGTCACAAGATCGACGATGAATACTTCACCTATCGCGGCATTATGAATGCCCGGAAAATTGTTCGTGACATTTTTGTTATCTATAACTATCGAAAGCGCCGCTCCAGCGTTATGTGTTCGCCGGAATCCGGCGAACAGATTGTAAAAGACAGAATCGACTATCTAAGTAAGCGCAGAGTGAATGTAATTACTCGTTTCCCGGAGCTTCGCCAGGTATTTGATCGTCACTTTGTGGAGATGATGGTCATTCTTTCCCGTGACCCGCTGGCAACGAAGGAAAGTAATGCTATGGTTAAGCAGCAGTTGCAGGCATATTTCAGTGAGAAGAATCACACACCCATTGATGTTCGGCTGTGGCCAGCTCTGCTTCAAGTCTGGTGCGGCTTGGTAAAAAAAGCTGAACTAAATGAAGAAAGTACTTCTAATACACAGTATTATGATTGAGGATACTTATGAGAAAAATCAGATCCATTTTGCAGATGCTCCGGCTGCTCATGATTCTCCCGTGGGTCAACTGGAACAATGACAAGTTCATAAAGGACTTAAATCGATGGAAACACATCTGCCATCTTGAGGGTTCTAAAACAGCGATTTTGGCACAGCTTTTGTGGGACAAGAAAGAATTCCGCAATCTGTTCATCTACCGCAACAGTCACAGGCGGATTTACCGTTACTGGATCGCATTTTGGTATCGCCCCATGGATACCCTGTTCATCGAAACACCGGAAATCGGCGGAGGACTGTTCATTCAGCACGGTTTCGCTACTATGATTGCGGCAAAGTCCATCGGTGAGAACTGTTGGATCAACCAGCAGGTCACTATCGGCTATAACAACCGTGGCTGTCCCACAATCGGCAACAACGTAATGATTACCTGTGGGGCAAAGGTACTGGGTGATATTACTGTCAGCGATGGTGCGGTTATCGGCGCCAATGCTGTTGTGGTAAAAGATGTTGAGGCAGGTGCCGTTATGGGCGGCGTACCGGCGAGAGTAATTCGAAAGAGAGAGGACTAAACATGAATCCAAAGGCCAGTGTTATTATTCCGGTTTACAACGCAGAAAAGACCCTGCGCCGTTGCGTGGAATCCCTGGTGCTGGGCCTTGAGCGGGATATTGAGGTCCTTCTGTGCGAGGATTGCTCAAAAGATAATAGTTGGGATATCTGCTGCGAATTGGTAGCAGAATATGAGAATGTACACGGCATCCGCAATGAGAAAAACAGCGGCGTTTCTTACACCCGGAATGCGGGGCTTAGTAAAGCACACGGAGAATACATTTTCTTCGTAGACAGTGATGACTGGGTATCCCGGAGATATGCGCGGGAGCTGATCGGGTTGTCCCGGAAGCATCCCGATGCGCTGTGTATTTGCGGACATCATTTCATCGATAAAATCAATTCCGCCAAACGCGATTACTTGTGGGGTGCGGAAGCAGCTGCGGAAACTGCCATCGAGGCGAAAGGTTTCTTTGATCTCTGCGACAAGTTCCTGCTGCAGCAGCTTTGGAATAAGGTTTTTCGCCGGGACTTAATCGAAGAACATCATATCCGCTTCGATGAAAACCAGAGCATGGGAGAAGATTTCCAGTTTGTACTGGATTATCTGGAAGCTGCGCAGATCAAAAAGTGTGTTGTTCTTAACGAGCCGCTCTACTACTATATTCGCTGGAACAACTCCTCTTTGATGAGCAAATTCGGCTTCATTGACAATCAGCCGGAATTTGCTCGAATGGAGCAACTGGCAAGAATCGTTGGCCCCGGTGCGAAAGCGCGCAAAGAGGCAATGATTACGCAAAGCAGACGGAACTACATCTACCATATTGTCAGAAATCGCAGTCGCTCCAAGCAGGAGAAGCTGGAAGCCATTGAGCGGATCATGGGTGACGGAAACGCTGCTTCCTATTATCGAGAGCAACAGCCGCAGTTCGCCAAAGAGCGACTTGCAGCGCATCTTCGGACAGTAAAGCAATTTGTGCCCCGCATGAAAGGCAGATTACAGCGTTCACAGGTGCAAAAGAGAATCACAAATGCTGTCAGCGGCGTAAATGCCGAGGGGATTACATTCATTTCCCAGAATTGCATTGGCGGAGTCCTGTACCACGATCTGGGATTGCAGTTTCTTTCTCCTACCATCAACACCTTCATCCCCGAACCCGGATTTGTCAAAATGGTGCTGAAACTGCGGCATTACATGGAACAGGAGCTGGTGATCCGCTGGGGCGAGGAATACCCCATTGGCATGCTGGATGATGTGGAAATCCACTTCATGCACTACGAAACCTGCCAGGAAGCAAAAGAAGCCTGGAACAGACGAAAGCAAAGAATCAACTGGGATAAGATCTTCGTCATCGGAACGGATCGGGATGGATTTAAAGAAGCTGTCTATGCGCAGTGGAAGCGAATTGAATATCCCAAAATCCTGTTCACGGCACATCCGGAATTTACGGAGGATGCGGTCTATTACCCTGAGTTTTCCGTAGATGGACAGGTTGGGGATTTGATTTCGGATAGAAAGTTCTATCAAGATAACCTCTTGACAAAAAAACTCAACATTATGGGGGAAAGTAATGGGACTGCAACACAGAGTTGAAGAACTTAAGTTAATTTTTGGCGGATTATTGGCATCGTTAAAGTTTGTGAAGAACGAAAGACTTGATTATCCTATTGACTTTGTAGTTACATGGGTGGATGGCAATGACCCCGCATGGCAAAAGGAGCGAGCGGAAACTCTTGGCTTGCACGAACAGGCGGCATCCGGAAATGGTGTGTGCAGATATCGTGACTGGTCCAGTTTTCGCTATTGGTTCCGGGCTGTGGAAACCTATGCACCATGGGTTCGGTATGTTCATTTGGTCACTTGGAGCCATGTGCCGGAGTGGCTTAAGGTGGATTGCCCCAAGCTTCGGATCGTCAACCATAGGGACTATGTGCCTGCAGAATATCTGCCTACTTTTAATTGCCAGCCTCTTGAGTTGAATTTATTTCGCATTCCCGACTTGAGTGAGCATTTTGTCTATTTCAATGACGATGTGCTTTTGGCACGGCCAGTCAAGCCTTCCGATTTCTTCTCCGGGGGAAAGCCACTGCATACTGGTGTCGCTTACCCTTATATCAATCGTGACAACGAAGTTCCAACCTATCTTTTCTTTAATACTTATGGCGCCGCCAATAAGAAGAACAACATCCAGGAATGTATGAAGAAGTTCCCGAGTAAGTGGTTTTCGTACAAGTACGGCCGTCTGCTAAAATACAACTTGGAAGCCTGGAGAAACGCGGGTATTCCGAGTATGTACTTTACCCATATGGGCGCCCCCTATTGTAAATCGACAATGGCGCAAACGTGGAAAAAGTACGAAGCGGAGTGCGTATATTCCTGCAAGCAAAAGGTCCGCGATTTTCATCAGATCACACATCAGATTTTCTCGATTGAAGATATTTTGCAAGGAAACTTTGAACCAGCCAAAGCGAATTGGGGTGCCTGCGTGGCCATCGAGAATATTTGGGAGATTGCAAATGTCTATCAAAGCAAAAAGGTAAAAATGATATGCTTATTCGATAGGGATAACCTTACAAGCGAAGAAGTCGATAGAATCGACCGGGAGCTTATCGCCCTCTATGAAGGAATATTTCCTAATAAGTCGCAGTTTGAAAAATAAAGTATGAAAGGGCGATACACTATGGATAACTCCAAACCTAATATCAGTATCATAGTGCCCATCTATAATGTAGAACCTTATCTGCAGCGCTGCGTGGATTCCCTGCTGAAGCAGACTTATGCGGATTTTGAACTGATCCTGGTGGATGACGGATCGCCGGATAATTGCGGTGCGATTTGCGACGAATATGCCGCTATGGATGCCCGTGTGCGGGTGATTCACAAGGCCAACGGCGGGCTTTCTGATGCAAGAAATGCGGGCTTGAAACTTGCCCAGAGCGAGTATATTGCCTTCGTTGACAGCGATGACTGGGTCGCACCGGAGTATCTGGAACGGATCCTGGAAGCCATGCAGAAAACCGGTGCGAATATCTGCGAGTGTGGCATTCTCAAAACCCACGGCGCAGACGAAGTTCCTGCTGTTGCGCACGAAATGCCGGAAGTATATGAAACATCTGAGGCGATGGAGCAGTTGATTCACGATGGCGCTTTCCATCAGCATGTGTGGAACAAACTGTACCGCCGGGAAGTGATCGCCGATATTATGTTTCCGAAAGGCAAAACCAACGAAGACGAGTTCTGGACTTATCAGGTGTTTGGAAACGCAAATAAGGTTGCTAAAATCTCTGATGTCCTTTACTTCTACTTCCAGCGTCCCGGCAGCATTATGGGTGAAACCTACTCCCTGAAGCGGCTGGATGCTCTGGAAGCGAAGCTGCAAAGACAGCAGTACATAGATTCCAAATTCCCAAAACTGAGCCAACAGGCGAGATTGAACCTCTTTGGAAGCTGCATCTATGCCGGACAGATGTCCTTGATTCATCTTTCCGGAGAGCAACGAACTGTCGCAAAAGCGAAAATCAATGAGATTGTCCGCCAGTGTGGTATCGCTTTCAAAGAATGTGCCGGTGTTGATGGCAGTAATAAGGTTTGGTTCACGCTTGCGAAAGTCTCCTTTTGGGGTACATGTGCTTTGAAGAACCGGCTGAAAAAGGGATTTTAGTTTGATACTTTTGTCCTATGGTTCGTTCATAATGCAGGCTATGCAGAACTTACACATTTCCATCGAGGAATAATATGGCTAAACGCAAAGCAGAAGACTACTTGCCGAAAGAATATGACAAGCCGGAAGAAGATTATGTCTTTAATCTCAGCGGCAGATTATTTCAGGGTCACACCTATGCGGCGGATCGGGAATCCAGCTTGTTTCAGATTCTGGATGTTGGGGACAACTTCCTTCAGGTTTTCCGAGAATACTATCAGATAGAAAACAGTATTGTTCTTCCGGATGTAAAACTGTTTCTGATTGAATCTCCTGATGTAAATGCCTTTGCAGTGTATGAAGAATCCCTGAATTCCTATTGTATCGGCATATTCGGGGGAGTCTGTGAACAGCTGGAATCCAACGTCCGAACAAGCTTTGAACGGGTCAGCGGAATTCTTTTTCCGGAGGAAACAGATAAAGCGCAGTGCCGCGAAATGCAGCACTGCGCTTCCCTCTTAGATTTACAGTTGTTTTTTCAAATATCCTCTTCCGTCCAAGAACTCTCCGCCCTCCAGCAAAAACTTCTTCAGCTTCCTTTGAAGGCTGGTGTCTTCGGGATAATCCTCCGGGGGCAGTTTCGGGTTTTTAAACACCCATGTCAGCAAAAGCTTACTTGGGATCCCCTCCGGTTCCATATCAAACATCTCCTGGAATTTCAGGATGTTGGAACCCTCCGGCAGGAAATCCTTCAGCAGCGGGGACATCAGCCAGGATTGGCAGTAGACGGTGGCATCCGCATAATCCGGAAACAACCGAAATATCTCGGCAATGCCCTCTTTCACGGATGGACGCAATACCTGCGGACGAAAATCCACATCTGTGGGAATATGGAAGGCCACCATCTTCTCATCATTTACTGTTTTGATCTCGTATTCCATCTGGCCGATCCGGAGCAGCGTACCGGAAACCTGACGGGTAGTCCAGGATTCCCGGGTGAAACCATAAAAGCCATAGCTTTCCATATTCTCTCTGACAAAGCGGGAAAATGCACCCATGGTAGCTATATAGATTTCTTCCGAAATGCCTAACTGGTCATATGTCTCTCTGGCCAGCAATGCGCAGCGGAGCATGCTGCACAGTGCCTTCATGCCCCGAGGGTCCTCTCCCAGGTCCTCCTTCATTTGCGCAAGGCCCATCTGCCATGTTTCCCTCTTCATCAGCAGCGGCAGAAAGGAATGCATCTCCATTATTTCGTGCAGTGATACCATTTGCTGTGTGACTTCTTCCGGCATATTGATCGACCGGCATAGCTGTTCCATACAAGCACCTCTTTTGGGAATTCTCCGGTTATTATAATCATCTGGCTGCGCTATAGCTATTCGCTATGTGACCAATCTTTCCCCGTTTCTTTTAGCTGTTTTGACGAACACCGCCCCGGGGTATCTGACACCCCGGGGCGGTTGCTTTTCCGTTGTAATATATATCATTTGTCAATGCAATTGCTCAAAAAGGAACGCACTTGTCGCAAGCGCTGCATGTATCAGCAATACATCAATCCGTCACAGTTTTTCTTACTGTCCGGTGAAATAGGATACTCCGCCGAACATGTTCCCCCCGGCACGGATAACAAAATCGGGGGTCGACGCTTGGGTGTCCATGAAATTGTCTCCGGGATTCCCAGGTCTGCTGCCACCCGGCATTTCGGGACGGCTGCCATCTTCCGGCGGGGTGCCGCCTTCCGGTGATGTGAAGCCTTCGGGAGGTCTTTGCCCATCCACAGGCGGACCAATATCGTCGGGTTGTTCCGGTCTGTCCATGCCGCCGGGTCTCATCCCGGGGCCACCCATCATACCGCCGGAGCTGCCCGCAAGCTGCTTTCCATCGCTCCAGAGGGTGTAGGTTCCGGCATTCAGATCGGCACTGCTGAGAATCAAAACAGAATAGGCATTTTCGGGTCTTGCTTCCAGAATGGCTTTGCCCTTTTGATCCTTCATCACAACGGTTTCACTGCCGGTTTGTCTTTGGGCAAAGTGAAACACAGCATAGTTCTGTCCGCCGTCCTCGATTCGGTCCAGCATATGGCCGGTTGCAATTACCGTTCCTCCATTGATGTGGATTCCCATGTCCGAATCAATACCCGCATCGGCGCTGTTGGAACAGGCCGCGGCGACCACTGTGCCGCCATTGATCACCAGCCAGCCGTTGGAGTCGATGCCGTCGCCCTCGCCGGTTTCACCGGTAACCTTAATGGTCAGCTTACCGCCGTTGACAGTAGTCACCGAAACACCGTCTTCGTTGGTGTTGATGCCATCATTGCCTGACGCAATAGAAATGTTGCCACCGTTGATGGTCAGGTGCATCTCGCTGTCAAGACCCTCGTTTTCGGCCTTAATGTTCAAAACACCGGTGTTCTCCTTGCCGCCAAAAATGTTCATGGACCGTTTGGAGTAAAAAGCGCCGTCATATTTATGCAGCTTCTTGGCATCTTCAACCTCCGTTTTGTCTTCATTCAAAACAACGGAGTCCGGCTTATAAATCCGTTCCACATAGGAACCGTTCACGGTATTGACCGTACCATCGGCGATGATTACATTGGCGCCGGCAGCGGCGGTATCTACATCTTTGGATGCCTTTTCTGTATCATCGCTTCCGCACTCATAGACATTGTAGAAGATCACCGCAGGAGCAACCTCACAGGTAATATCCACACCGTTCAAAACCAATGTCACCACAGCGTCGGGATTTTTCTTGGCATCATCACCCAGATCTATCGCGATCTGTCCAAGAGACAGCTTGCCGCTTAAGCTGTAGACACCGGGTTTTGTAATATGCACCACAGTGTGGGCTGCTGCCTCATCCGGGGTGTGGGCATCCTTCTCACTGCCCTCGCCGTAGGTGAAATCCTTGCCGGATTCGTAGTACACAATATCGTTGGCTGTGTATACCGCCGCGGTATTGTCTGCAGCCGCAGGATTTCCGTCCACAGTGATGCCACGGTCACTCAGAATGATCTGGGTCGCGTCATTATAAACAGGTGCCGCAGGGGATTGTACTGTGGGAGTCTGTTCTTCCTGTTTTGTACTGCATGCCGTCAGAAGAAGCGCCAGTGTCAATAAAAGAGCCACCAACTTGGTATGTTTCATCGTATCACCCTTACTTAACAGATTATGGTTATTATACTCCGCAAAGCCAAATCAACGCTGAATAATTTATAATCATTCTGTTACAATTTCTTGAATTTATTATAGCAATCGTGGGGAGAAGAATCCAAATGTAATCTGCAAAATAATGAATTGCGGCAGCGTATGATAGATGCCGGACACTTGTATTTAGATGGGTTCGATTTTGTGGTGCAAGTGAGTAATCCAAATTTGAATCAATATTCCCGACTTCAATTCAGCCGCGAAATTGCCCCTTATCTAATTGTCCACAAAATACCGCATGGGCAACCTTTAACCAGTCACTCCCAGTAGAATTAGAAAAAGAGGCGAAAAAAAGGAGCTACATAGCTCCCTTTAAAAATGTTAGTAGTTAGCTGAAAATATCTAGGATTTCATAACTTTTGAGGCGTTATTTCTATCCTCTCTTCATAAGTATTATAGCACAAAAAAACATATATTTCAAGACTTGTAGTTATTATTATGCTGTGATAGATTGCTGTTGGCTAGCCTATTATTTACAGGAGGTATTACTATGAAGTTCTATCACGGTTCAACCATCAAAGGACTAACGGAATTGCGCCCCCATCTGCCTGTTGGCGCACACATACAAGAACCCTTAGTGTATCTAACGAGCAGCAAGCAACTAGCATTGCATTATATTTGGGATACAGAACGGCTTGGGATAAAAATGCCAATGGTGGACATTCGTAAAGATGGAACACTCGTGTTCCAAGAAATGTTCCCTAATGCGCTGGAGTATTTCTATAAAGGTGTTTCGGGATATATCTACCACTGCGATGGGGATTATGCCACCAACCCAGATTCGCATGTGCCTACTTGTGCAACATCCAGTGCAGTTGTTCCTATCACAGACTGCGATTACATCGAGAATGTATACGAAGAGATTCTAAGCTATGAAGCACAGGGGAAATTCATCTACGAACATTATGAAGATTTACCGCAATGGAGGAAAGATGTAATCCGTGGACACATCACTCGTTTTATCAAACGGAACAACTTGCTGAATGACCCTGCGCACCCCAGCGTAAATTTCATTCGTGAGAAATTCCCTCAGTACTGGGCAGAAGCACTGGTGTTAAACGAGCACAATTTATTCTAAACATCGCAGCAAGACACGCCGTATTGGTGTGTCTTGTTGTTTATCTCAGTTTCTTCTTTCCTAGTGGCCCACGAGGTTTCGTGCTAGGACGTATGGGTGAGCCGTTGAGAAAAAATGTTTGCTCGTATCATGGTAGTCCCCAGTGTTTGCACTGGAGACAGCATGTGTCCACCGGACACTTGCATTTAGATGGGTTCGGTTCCGGGTCCCGGCACCAGAAAAGGCACCCCTGTTGGGGTGCCTTTGACCTTTCATTGCTGACCGGAATCGATTTGCGTTTTCTTTCGCTGCTGCGAAAGAAAACCATAGTAGTCCCCAGTGTTTGCACTGGGGACAGCAAGTGTCCACCGGACACTTGCTGTTAGATGGGTTCGATTCCCGGTCCCGGCACCAGAAAAGGAACCCCTGTTGGGGTGCCTTTTCTGGTGCCGCTGACCGGAATCGAACCGGTACGGATTTTACTCCGAGGGATTTTAAGTCCCTTGTGTCTACCTGTTCCACCACAACGGCGTGCTGTGTCATATTACCACATCATCACCAAATCGTCAAGTGCTTATGCCCCCATGGCGTAAATTTCACTTGATTTTCACGGCAGTCTGTGCGAAAATAATGTCATTTCTTATACACTCAGGAGGTTGCTATGCATAAAGTATCCTGGTTAGAAAATGCCGTTTTCTACAACATCTACCCGCAATCCTTTTACGACACCAACGGGGACGGTATCGGTGATCTCAACGGCATTTGTGAAAAGCTGGATTACATACAGGATATGGGTTTCACCGCCATCTGGCTGAATCCATTTTATGAGTCTCCCTTTCGGGATGCAGGCTATGACGTGACGGATTTTTACAAGGTTGCACCCCGTTACGGCACCAATGGGGATTTCCGTACTCTGTGCCAGAAGGCTCATACAATGGGCATTAAAGTTATCGTTGATCTGGTCGCAGGGCACACCGCTCTGGAGTGTCCTTGGTTTCAGGAGTCTTGCAAGGCAGACAAGAATCAATATTCCAATCGTTATGTCTGGACCGACAGTTGGTTAAAAGATTGCGCCGACAGTGTTGGCGGTTACGGGCAGCGTGATGGCAAGTATATGAAAAACTTCTTCTACTGCCAGCCTGCCTTAAACTACGGTTTCGCGCAAATTGATGATCCCGCTTGGCAGCTTCCTATGGACCATCCGGATTGCCGGGCCACCAAGCAGGAATTGATCCATATCATGGACTACTGGATTTCACTGGGTGCCGACGGCTTCCGTGTAGACATGGCCGCTTCTCTGATTAAAAACGACCCCGACCAAAAGGGTATCACCGCTTTCTGGCAGGAAATTCGTGAGATCTTTGACACCAAATACCCGGAGTGTGTCTTGATTTCTGAGTGGTCCTATCCCAGCCAATCCATCGGTGCGGGTTTCCATATTGATTTTTTGATTCATAGCAATTTGCCCTGCTATACCAAGCTGTTCCGGGCAGAGCCGGGCCGGAGTGTAAACACCGATTTCCTGGGTCACAGCTTCTTTAATCTGGACGGCAACGGATCTCTGGACGATTTTCTCGTAGACTACCTTGCGCAGCTGGAAGCGACAAAAGAAAAGGGTTACATCTCCATTCCTACAAGCAACCACGATCTTCCCCGTATCAGCTACCGGCGCACAAAGGAAGAGCTGGAAGTCGCTTATGCCTTCCTGCTGACCATGCCCGGTGTGCCCTTTGTGTACTACGGTGACGAGATCGGCATGCCATACCGGGACGATATTCCTTCCAAGGAAGGCGGATACAACCGTACCGGTTCCCGGACGCCCATGCAATGGTGCCGTGGCAAAAACGCAGGCTTCTCCGATGCCAGGTCTGAGAATCTGTACCTGCCGGTACAGGAAGACGGTGTAAACGTCGCCGATCAGCTTGCAGAGGAAAATTCCCTGCTGAATACAACCAAAAAGCTGATCAAACTGCGCCACGGCAGCCATGCCCTGTCTGCTAACGGCGAGATTACATTCTTAAATCGTCGCTACAACGGCTACCCGCTGGTATACCGCCGCAGCGGAAACGACGGCAGCTATCTCATCTGCATCAACCCCACCGACCGGGAACAGGAATTCTCTTATCCTGTCCAAACTGCACAGGTCGTCATGGAAAACAACAGTGTTCAGTTGGATGTTAACAGCATTCGGCTTGCTCCTGTCAGCTATGCCATTATTAAACTATAAAGGATCTGTAAATTAACGAATATTTATTCTGTTTTCATTCATAAAGCAGACTTACGGCGGGAGTAAACCCCCGCCCTACGGTATCTCAGGTGAGATGTTTGTAGGGCGGGGGCTTGCTCCCGCCGGTTATTGTGAATATTTTACGGGTTATTTTACAGCCCCTTTAATACCATTGTCCGTTTTGGTCTTTTTCCAGCGTATTGCCGTTGAGGACCGCTTCCACAAGGGTGCTGCCATCATAGCGAAGCTTTAAAAGAAAGAACGGTGCGTCCTCCCACAAAAGCTTCAAAAAGATGGCATCCCCTTCCCACTTGGGAAGGCTGTCCAAAAAATCCCGGCTGACCCATTGCAGGTCACCCTCATCGCACTGCTTCAACTCCCCTTCGAATCCGTCACAGGTGAACAGATACATAAATTCCCCTTGGCTGGGTTCATTGGTCAGAAAAGTCACAATGCCGCGACACTTCCAGGAGATCAGCGTCAAGCCGGTTTCTTCTTTCGCTTCCCGCAGAAGGCACTCGTCCGGAGACTCCACCCCTTCGAATTTGCCGCCGATGCCGATCCATTTGTCCTTGTTGATATCATTTTTCTTCTTCACCCGGTGAAGCATCAGCACTTCACTGCCACGGGTAATGTAGCACAGTGTCGTATTGATCATGCTTTTTCTCCTAACATACTACCCGCAAAGCATGCTGCAAACACTCCACTTGGATAGACTCTTTTCCCGGCTCCCGTTCCCCATCGATGGTCCAATCCATATCTCCGGGGGCGGTGATCTTCAGGCTTTCGGTGCTGAGGAACGTCATCATGGCACAGTTATAGGTCTGCCGCTGCAGCGCAACCAGACAATCCGCCAGCTCAATCGCGTCTCTGGGCGCGCGTACCAGCATCAGTTCCAGCTTGCCGTCAGACATATCCACCCGATCCGGTGCCAGTGTCAAAATACCTGCCACGCTGGTGGAATTGCTGATAGCGCCAAAGATGTATTTGTCCTCAAACACCCGGCCGTCGGGCAGTTCAAAGCGCAGCGGACGAGCCTTGATCTGGGAAAGCTCCTGAATTCCGCTGAGAAGGTAGGCCACATGGCCCAGTGCGTTTTTCACACTCTGGGGTGTCGCATAACTGGCACGGGTAAACGCGCCAAAGGAAGCCACATAGGAAAAATACCGGCCGCTAAAGGAGCCTATATCCAACTGCCGGACATTGCCGCCTGTGATCACATGGGCCGCCTGCAAAATATCCGTAGGAAGCTTCAAGCTGTTTGCGAAATCGTTGGTAGATCCTGCGGGGATATATCCCACCGGCACATCGATCCCGCTGGCCAGAACACCGGCAGCTGTTTCGTTAAATGTGCCGTCACCGCCGCAGCAGGCAATGATATCCACCGAATCCGCGCAGCGCCAAGCCATTTCATAGGCATCGCCTTGGCATGCGGTAACGTATACATTTACCGCATAGTCCGCCCGGTTGAATATTTCTATGATTTCCGTCAGCTGTTTGTTTGCTTTTCGCTGACCGGCATAAGGATTCAAAATAAACAGCATTTTTTTCATACGCTCATCTCCAAAAAAAGGCTGCATGCATATTCGTACACACCCATTATACCACAGGCACGCGTTTTCTCAACACCTCTGGGGGAAAATTAATAGTAAATTAACAACCGTCCCAAAACCATTGCCCCGTATTTACTTTTTTGCCGGAATATGCTACAATAACAAAAACAAACGAAAGGAGCTTGTCCATGCACCACGACGATACTTATGTAACTGTAGATCTGGATGCCATTGCGCGTAATATCGAAGCGATCCGTAAACAGGCCGGTGTTCCGGTGATGGCCGTCGTCAAAGCAGACGCATACGGTCACGGTGCCGTACCGGTGGCCAAGCTTCTGGAAAACAAGTGCGCGTTCTTTGGTGTCAGCTCTATCTCCGAAGCGTTGGAACTGCGGGGTGCCGGCATCCAAACGCCCATTCTGATTCTGGGCCATACCCCCAGCGCCGCCTTTTCTCTGGCTATCCGACACGATATCCGACCCTCCATTTTTAGTCTGGACGGCGCCAGGACCCTTTCAAAGGAAGCCGTCAAGCTGAATAAGACCGCCCGGTTCCATTTTGCCGTAGATACCGGCATGAGCCGTATCGGTTTCCCCCTTTGTGAAGCATCTGCCGATCAGTGTGCGGAAGCTGCCAAACTGCCAAATGTTTTTGCGGAGGGTCTGTTCAGTCACTATGCTACCGCTGATTGTGCCGACCTCAGCCGTGCCAAGGCACAAGCAGAACGGTTTGATTCCTTTATCTCCATGCTTCGCCAGCGGGGTGTGGAAATTCCCATCTGCCATATGAATAACTCCGCCGGATTGATGAACTTCCCCAACAGCTACGATATGGTTCGCTCCGGCATCGTTACCTACGGTCTGTACCCCAGCAGCCAGGTGGATCCCAGCCTGCTTCCTTTGACACCCGCTCTGACCTGGCGCAGCCGGGTGACCCATCTGCAGGAGCTGCCGGCCGGCCGGGAGATCGGCTACGGCGGCACCTATGTCACCACCAAACCTACCCGGGTCGCCACCGTTCCGGTGGGCTATGCCGACGGCTACCGCTGGAGTCTTTCCGGAAAGTTTTATGTATTGATCCACGGGCAGCGGGCGCCGATCCTGGGCCGTGTCTGCATGGATCAGCTCATGGTAGATATCACCCATATTCCCGATGTGGCCATCGGCAACAAGGTCGTTCTGATCGGCCAGCATGCGTCAGAGCGGATCACCGCCGAAGAACTTGCCGAAGCAGCGGGAAGCTTCAACTATGAAATTCTGTGCGGCATTTCCCGCCGCGTTCCCCGTTACTATGTCAAGGACGGTAAGACCGTCCAGACGATCCATTATTTACTGGATGAATAAAGAAAAAATGGACTGTTATCAGTCCATTTTTTCTTTTATCTTATCCAGCAGCAGGCCTTTTGCAAAATACATGGTTTCGTAGCGAAGATACATCAGCGCATTCTCATCCCATAGAATTCTTAAATTGGGCGGAAACTCATCGTCCCCAAACCATAGCTGCAGCATCAACGGAAGTCCGTCACATACTTCGATGGAATAGGCAATATCCCCACTATGCAACCTTTTTCCGTTGAGTGCTTCACAGGCCTTTTGAAATGCCTCCTGACGCTCCTGAAACAGGCACGCCCAGGGATCTTTGCGGTTCTCCAGCAAGTTCCGGTGAAACATCAAGCCAAAGTCACGCATATTTTTCCACTTGCCGCTGACAAACCGGTCCTCCCGGCTGTCGCAGATCACATCCAACAGGGTCATCACTTCTTCAAAGTTATTTGCGTCCACCCACGCATTTCCTTCCATCCGCTCAACATCTCCGGTGTTGCGGCTGATCCTGTAATGCTCAGAAAACAGCACAGTATACAGATACTCCGTGTCCGCCTTTAATTTTAACTTTCTGATCAGGTTTTCCTGATCATAGGTCAAAAAATGCTTTTTTGCCTGCTGCATTTGGGTAAAATAATTATTCGTTGTTTTCATAGCGGCTCCCGTTGTTTGCATGCATATTCGTAGGCCTGTTTATAATCGCCCAGCTCCCGGTAGCAAATTTCCAATTTCTCGTAGACTTCCCGGCATGGCGGCACACAGCTATAAAGGCCCGCCGCTTCTTCGTACCGCTTTGTATCAAACAGCGCCTGCGCCTGCAGCAGCAGCCATCGGGGATTTTCTCTTTCTTCTGCCGCGGCCAGGATCTCCAATCTGCGGATGGGGTCATGGCACTGCTGTGCCCGGGCCAGCAGGCCTTCTTCATCCGATTCCAGAGAGATTTGTTCCCCCGCCATGGCCAGCATCA
This sequence comes from Faecousia sp., assembly GCA_045606145.1. Taxonomy (GTDB): domain Bacteria; phylum Bacillota; class Clostridia; order Oscillospirales; family Oscillospiraceae; genus Faecousia. Next base: position 5,952 of record JAZURG010000204.1, on the reverse strand, counting down.
CCCGGCAGCGGTAACGCAACTGCTTTGTAATGTATAAACCATTCAATTCCAAAGCTTCATACAAAAGCTTGATCCCATAGGGTTTCATTCCCTCAGCAAGGGCTTGCCGTGCCCTGTAAAAGTGCCAGTAATATTCCAGCAGAAGCTTTTCCTCATAAACCTGCTCATCGGGTTCCCGGACAGCATCCAGCGCCCGGCGCATTTTTTCCAGATCCCCCAAGGCCAATGCCCCTCTGGCCTCCGCCATCGGCTGCTGATTTGGCAGCAGCGCCGCCTGCTCATCCAAAAAATAACTGACCGGTTTTCCCAGCTTTTCTGCCAGATATCCCAGTGTCTTCATTGACGGATGCGCGCTGCCGTTTTCGATCTGGGAGAGCATGTTCCGGGTAATATGTTCTCCGCAGAGCTGTCTTTGTGAAAGGCCTGCCGCGATCCGCGCCGCTTTGATCCTGCTTCCCAGATCCATGTTCTCCCTCCTCAGGTAAGTGGTATTTACCTAATTGTAGCATATCCCGTTTCTCTTTTCTACTGTTAGCAAAAAATTCATTTGCTATTTTCATATCTTTGGTTTATAACTATGTTAAGATTCTGCTTTTCCCAAGGAGTGAGAAATATGGATATCCGCAACCGCCGTGCATTGAAGGCAGCGGCTTCCAATGCGTTATGCAATGCCCCAAATCAAAAAAGGCTGGTACTGATATGGGCCGGAGTCGGCACGGTGCTGCCTTTGCTGATCAGTGTCCTGAGCTATCTGCTGGATTACCGGATCGAAGACACAGGCGGTCTGTCCGGAATTGGCCTTCGCAGTATTCTGTCCACTGCCCAATCGGTGCTTTCCATTGCCTCTTCTGTCTTGATCCCATTCTGGTCCTTCGGATATATCGCCGTCACGCTGCGTTTTGCCCGGGGAGAAACCGCCACCGATTCTTCTTTGCTGGATGGTTTTCGCCGTTTTCGTCCTGTATTCCGGCTGCTGCTGCTTGAGTTCCTCATTTACGCGGCAATCGGCTTCCTTTGCTTCCAGATCGTATCCACCGTACTTTCCTTTACCCCCCTGGCAGCGCCTGTGTATGCGGTTTTGGAAAGCGGCCAGGATATGCTTCTTTCCGGTGTGATGGATGATCGTACACTGCAGGCTGTCACGGAAGCCATCATGCCCATACTCATTATCATAGGAATTGTCTGCGTAATCGTTATGATTTCTGTATCTTACCGGCTTCGGCTGGCACCCCTGTGCATTATGGATATACCCGGCTGCAGAGCCAGACAGGCCATCTGGATGAGTCTTCGGCTGATGCGCCGCAACAGCATCGCCCTGTTCCGCCTGGATCTTAGCTTTTGGTGGTTCTATCTGATGAAGCTGCTGGTGTCGTTTTTGTGCTACGGAGAAGTATTCCTGCCCATGCTGGGTATCACTCTTCCTTTCAGCTACGAGGTATCCTTCTTTACCTTCTATATTGCCTCGTTGCTGGTACAATTTTGCCTGCTGTACGCATACAGCAATAAGATACAAACCACCTATGCGCTGTTCTATAACGCGCTGCGCACACCGCCCAAAGAACAAACATCTATCATTGTTTAAAAAACAGCAAGGGATAAAATCCCTTGCTGTTTTTATTTCTTTAACAGGTCTGCGATGGTGATGCCTTCAAAAAACTCGTCGATCATCCTGTCCAGCTTTTCCCACATAGGAAGGGCCTCGCAGCAGGTGGCCCGGCCGCAGGCATTGGGGCCCTGGCTGGTACAGCCGGTGGATGCCAAAGACCCTTCCGTCAGCTTTAAGATGCTGCCGACGGTGTATTCCTCCGGTTTCCGGTTCAACCGGTAGCCGCCGCCTTTGCCGTGAACGGCATCCACCATGCCCGCCTTAGACAGCGTAGTCATAATGGATTCCAGGTACTTCTGGGATATCTCTTCTTTTTCCGCGATCTCTTTCAGCGGGATATACTCACCGGGATCCTTTTGGGCAAAGCACACCATCACCCGCAGGGCATAGCGCCCTTTTGTAGACACGATCATGGCTTATTCGTGGCAGTGGGCGCAGTTCTCGCAATCGGGGAACTGAGTCTTATCATAGGCGATGCCGTTCTTGTCGTAGTAATCCTTCAGTGCGGACTTGATGGCTTCTTCCGCCAGCACGGAGCAGTGGACCTTTGCTGCGGGCAGACCGTCCAATGCTTCGCAGACAGCCTTGTTGGTCAGAGCCAGAGCATCCTGGATGGACTTGCCCTTGATCATCTCCGTAGCCATGGAAGAAGACGCAATGGCGCTTCCGCAGCCAAAGGTCTCAAATTTCACGTCTACGATGATGTCATTTTCGATTTTCAAATAGATCTTCATAATGTCGCCGCACTTGGCATTGCCAACCTGGCCTACACCGCTGGCATCCTCGATGACACCAACGTTCCGGGGGTGCATAAAATGATCCATTACTTTTTCGCTATATAATGCCATAACTTTTATCTCCAATCACAGTATATATTGTCTTACACCGGTCTGCAGGTCACGCCAAACCGGACTCATATTACGAAGGTAGCTGACCACCTGAGGAACTACGGTCAGAATATGGTCGATCTCTTCTTCGGTGTTGTACTCACACAGGCTCAGACGCAGAGAGCCGTGGGCAACATCATGGACACGGCCGATAGCCAACAGCACATGGCTGGGATCCAGACTGCCGGAAGTGCAGGCAGAACCGGAAGAAGCGCAAACACCGTGAGCATCCAGCAGAAGCAGCAGGGATTCTCCCTCAATGCCCTCAAAGCAGAAGCTGACGTTGCCGGGCAGGCGGTTCACTGCGTCGCCGTTCAGCGCACAGTGGGGGATCTGCTTCAAACCGTCGATCAGCCGGTCACGCATCGCTCTGACCTTGGCCATATTCTCATCCAGATGCTCGCAGGCATCCTTCAAGGCAGCAGCCATGGAGCAGATACCGGCAATGTTTTCCGTACCTGCCCGTTTGCCACGCTCCTGAGCGCCGCCCTCGATCACATTGACCAGAGGGAAGCCCTTGCGGACATACAGCGCGCCCACGCCCTTGGGTCCGTGGAACTTATGGGCGGAAAGGCTCAGCATATCGATGTTCTGGGCCTTTACATCGATGGCAATGTGGCCAACGGCCTGGACCGCGTCAGTGTGGAAAGGCACACCGACTTCCTTGCAGACAGCACCGATTTCCGCAATGGGCAGCACAGAGCCGATCTCATTGTTGGCATACATACAGGTGACCAGGCAGGTATCTTCCCGAATGGCATCCCTGACCTGTTGGGCGGTCACATTGTGGCCTTCCTTTACATCCAGAAGGGTGATCTCATAGCCTTCCTTCTTCAGCTTTTCCAGGGTGTGCAGCACAGCGTGATGTTCAAAGGCAGTGGAAATGATGTGCTTCTTGCCCTTTCTGGCACCGTAACGGGCAGCAGAGATGATTGCCTGGTTATCTGCTTCGCTGCCGCCGGAGGTGAAAATAATTTCACGAGGCTCACAGCCCAGGCATTCGGCAACGGTAGCACGGGCAGCATCCAGCGCTTCCTTGGCTTCCTGGCCCATGGTGTGCAGGCTGGAAGGGTTGCCGTAGTTGTTTTCCAAATATTCCATCATAGCCGCTACAGCCACTTTGCTCATTTTCGTGGTAGCGGCATTATCAGCATAAACTTGCATGGTGATTCCTCCGTAGGTATTTGCCTAGTAATTTCATGGGTAATATAACACCTATTACCTACAATGTCAATAGGTAAACAGGACAATTCTGAAAATGATCGTTTATCTCACAAACTACCACCGCACCCTAAAGGCTTTCTCTTGGGGGGAAGCTGTCAAAAATCTATGATTTTTGACTGATGAGGGGTCAAAAAGCTGCCATACCCCTCATCCGTCTGCCCTTCGGGCAGCCACCTTCCCCCTCGGGGGAAGGCTTTGGATGCTGCGCTAAATGATCATTTACAGCACTTTCTCAAGCACCTTCACTAATGCTTCCAATCCATGCTGATCTTCTGCCGTAAACCGGGCAAAATAAGGCGAATCGATATCCAACACACCGTAGACTTCACCATTTTTGAAGATAGGCACAACGATCTCCGAATTGGACGCACTGTCACAGGCAATATGTCCGGGGAATTGATGGACATCCTCTACGAGGATGGTTTTCTCTTCCTTCACAGCAGTACCGCAAACGCCTTTGCCAACGGGAATTTCAATACAGGCAGGCTTTCCCTGAAAAGGGCCCAGCACCAGTTTTCCCGCATCCATCAAATAAAAACCGGCCCAGTTGATTTTATCCATCGCCTGCCAGATAGCTGCGGACACATTTGCCAAATTGGCAATGGTATAAGGAACCCCCTCCGTCAGCGCCTTCACTTGTGCGATCAAAATCTTATAATCCATACTGTCTTCCCTTTCTTTTTTCTTTTATTCTACAGGAAAATATCGCCGCATGCAACTGTTTCCTATTTTTCCGTCTTGTCCCTTATTTTTCGACATTTGCATCGGTTACGGCAGCCGCTTCGCTGGCATATTAAGAAGGCAGACGAAGAGGAGGACAGCCACATGAAAAAAATATATTTACGACTCATATTGGGACTCGCCATTCTATATATAATACCCACTTCAGTCCTTGCCGCCGACATGCTGATCCCAGTAGGCCGGGTAGTTGGCTTGGAACTTCATAACAATACGGTAACGGTAGCGGCTGTTGAGGATGATTCCGCCGCTCTGTCTGCAGGCATACAGGTTGGCGACCGGATTCTCTCCATTGATGAGCAAGCCATCCAAAGTGCCGATGATGTGCGGTATGCCCTGGACCGCAGTGAAGGCAGTATCCGGCTGACACTGGAACGGGACGGCGAGCTTTCCACCCTGCGGATCGAGCCGGCTATCACCGCCGATGGACCGAAGCTGGGAATCTATCTGCGACAGGGTGTCACAGGCATCGGCACCGTCACCTATTATGACCCGGTGACCCAAACCTTTGCGGCACTGGGTCACGGTGTCAATGAGCCTTCCGGACAATTACTGCGGCTGACTACCGGAAATATCTATGCCGCCCGTGTGTCCTCTGTCCGAAAAGGAGCATCCGGAGAACCGGGACAACTGATCGGCACTTTGTGCGCAAAGGATCCTCTGGGCAAACTAAGCCGCAACACAGCACAGGGAGTATTTGGATATGGGCAGCTACCCTGGAAAGCCCAGGCGCTTCCCGTCGGAGACTCCAAAACAGTCAAAACCGGAAATGCCACCATTTTGTCCACCGTCACCGGAGATTCTCCACGGGAATATTCTGTGGAGATTCTCAAGCTCTATCCAGCCTCCCGGCAAAACGGCAGAAATATGCTCATCCGTGTCACCGACCCGGAGCTTCTGAATATCACCGGCGGCATCGTCCAGGGCATGTCCGGCAGTCCTATTATCCAAGACGGCAAGCTGGTGGGCGCAGTGACCCATGTTCTTGTCAACGATCCTACCACCGGATACGGTATTTTTATAGAAAATATGTTAGACGCAGCGGCTTAATCGTAGGGCGGGGGCTTGCTCCCGCCGTTTTCTTTTTAGAAAATATGTAAAGCATGCTTGACATTCTAAAAACAATATGCTATATTACCGATGTAAAGCAAGCTTTACATCAGCTAGGGAGGTGCATCATGAAGAACAGGATCGAGATCATAAGAAAAGAGCAGGGAATCTTACAGGATGAAATGGCAAAAGCTTTGGGTGTTTCCCGGCAGACTATCAGTTCTTTGGAAAATGGACGGTATAATCCGTCTATCATGCTAGCATATAAGATCGCAAAATTCTTTGGAATGACCATTGAAGATGTATTCGTTTTTGAAGAGGAGGAGATTTAAATGAAAAACGATAGAAGAATGATAGCTTATATTATCTATATAATCTTTGGTGCAGTCCTGATGGTTCTTGGAGTGCTGGAGGTCGTAGATTCCTTCTGGAGCGGAATGGAAGTCG
>JAZURG010000203.1:0-13064 GCA_045606145.1 Faecousia sp. | reverse complement strand
AAGCTTATAGAACTAACCGTAATCCGGAAAACGCTCGTAGCAATTTTGCTACTTGTATGTACAGTGCTATTTCTGCTAGTCTTAAAAAAAGATGCAGAATATGTGGAACCAGTTGGTTCATATGGAAAACCTGCACTAGTTATTGAGGAAAAACCACTGAGGAAATTTAGTATCGACCAAGTTGCTGATGATTCGCAGTGTATATATCTCTTAGACGAATCAAATGGTGTTCTATTAGTTTTTGATGTACATGGAACATACAAATATACGGTTTTTTTCTATGATACACTAAATGGCGCATTTAGGATGGCAATAATTCAGGATGTACTGTATGTTCAAGATAGTCAAAACAATATTTATGTGTTTCGTTTTGGCGAGCTTGAACGGTTCATTAAAGTGTCAGAACAAACAGATGATGTCACTATAAATTTTGAACAAACTTCATCCAACTATGAACTTCGTTGGAATGGAGTGCATAAAATAACTGCTGATGGAGAAACATGCATAATTCACAGGCCAATGCACAGTATTGCCTACAACAAAAGTTGGAACTTGCTCCTTGTGTTTTGCTTTTTTTTGGTGATGGCTATTTATAGGGTAACTGCGAAGCATAAAACAGGCTAACCATTAATAGTCAAGCCACAAATAAAGTAGAATTAAAACCGGGGGACGGTTCTCTGTCTTGAAACAAAAAGCAATAACCACCGAAACAACGGCGGCTGGATGCCTGGTTTACCAGCCATGGACAGACATACTATACCCAAATATATAGAAGCGGTCGCCCGGGTAATACTAGGGGAGGTAGTTCGTATGCGTCAAGTAGTAATATTAGCTTTACTCGTGCTTGTCTTTATTAATGCTTTTCTTCTAGTAATATCGATTGGTGAGGAAAGCTTTGATCCTGTTCCGCCATTGGAAAAGGATGAGTATTATCGTATTCTAAATACTGAGCTAATCCCAAGAGAAAAAGTAACCACTTTTTGCGTAACGGATTCTGTTATTGTTCTTTTTTATGATGCTCAGGGCTTAGTCAACGTTTACTCCTTGGATGGTTCTTTCCTCTATGGTCTGCAAGTGCTTACATTACGTAATGGTATAGGAGATATTGCTGTTGCTGGTGATTATCTATATATTAAACCTCGAGGAAACAGAATGTATGTTTTCGAAGAAAAAGAATTGATCCGCAACTTTCGCTATAGTGAAGATCCAACAGAATATAGAAGGATTGAAGAAATTTTAGCGGGAAATGAGAATCATTCTATCAACGAAGAAAGTTATCACTATCTACCGGATACAAACCAGATTGTGAAGCGCGCCCCCGAAGGAGCAATGATAAGTGTTGTTACTATGCCAAAGATCAATTCCGATGCGCAAATGCTGGGAATCTTCCTGTTGATGCTAATTGCTGCGCTAGTACATTATTGCCGATTTAGTAATAATGATTCCAATTAACCGCTCAATTGCAATAATAAGACGGGGGACGGTTCTCTGTCTTGAGATGTATAATGAATACATCGGCAGAGCTAGGTCGAGAAGCATTCAGACTAAGAGTCGTTCCTAAAGACAGAGAACCGTCCCCTGTCTTTTTGGATATGACTATTATTTTGGACCAAAACAAATATTGGCTTGGTAGGTGACAAAAATGCATTTCGAGTATACTCAGTATGTTAGAGGGTGTTTAATAATCCCAATTTTTGTATCATTATTTGCGCTATCTATGCTTATTTCTGCAGCTTCGCATTTTGTAACTGTAATAATCCAACAAAAATTGTCCTCTCGTGACGTGATTAATCTTCTGCTTGCCGTGCTGGTTTGCGTTTTTTTTCTATGCATGAATGTAGGACGGTTATTACATGGTGGAATTCATTTGACCTACGAAAGAGAATCTAATGCAGTTGAATTGCAAGGAGAAATTCTGGAGATCAAGGAACTGGGGCGATATTCATTTCCCGAATTGAAAACTGAATACGGATATGGTGAGACGAATGGCGTTCAGCTTGTAATAGATGGAGTTGAATGTACAGCTGTTACAAGAGGAATGCTTGAGGTTGGCGATAATGTAACAGTAACTTTTTTGCCCCAAAGTGGATACATCTTGTCTATCACTCTAAACGATGTAGGATGAACCTATTCGTCACACTGAAGACAGAGAACTGTCCCCTGTCTTGCCCTGTCTTGTATTTCTTAATTTGGAGTTGGGGAAAGCCTAGTACATATACCATTGAGAAGAATGATTGTTTTTAGAAAGAGGATTGTCATGAAACATAAGCTTACTATATTCGTTCTTGTAGCTATATTCCTACTGACAACTGCGCTTGCAATATATTTAAATCCAATGCTTCAATTAAAATGCATACTGGATAATTACAACAAAGTTTTAGAAACGATTCCTTCTGACTTAACATTAACGATTTACTATCTCCCCCCAGAAATACTTACCCGCGTTCCACTGTCAACAGAAGCTCTCTTAAACATGGAAGAGGTTGTAAAAATTGTTGTAAAATCGGATAGACTGGTGCAACATTTAGATCTTCTCAAAACAGTTAATTCTTCTAACATAAGAGCATCTGCTGAGGAATACTCTGCAAATGCACGCTTTTACTATGTGTTTGAAACAGAAAGTTCCGGAAAAATGCTTGAAGTCGTGATGCAACAATTTACGGGTGATGATAAAGCTGTTGCTGCTTTTGTAAATGGAATCAAAATTGAGAAGAATCCTGTTCTCTTTGAAATTATCATACCCTTTTTATCAGATGAGGAAAGTAAGACACTTGGTGTACAATAACGAAAATAAGACAGGGGACGGTACTCCGTCTTAAGAGTCGTTCCTAAAGACAGAGAACCGTCCCCTGTCTTTTTAACTCCGTGCCGTATAAGTATCGGTACATATTATTTTATTAATGCCTTGAGGTAAATAAAAGTGGAGGATATTATGATTATTGATATAGAACAGGATGAAGATTTTATCTATCTCAAAAACTTCCTGTTTTCGTTTGATTTTGGTTGCAAAGATATTATTGAAAAACAAATTAAGACTTCACTTGTCGTCAAGCAAAAGACAGATTATTTTATCGCCTTTCGATTTTATGTTGACACATTATATGATTGTCTCCCTCCTTCCTTTTCTGGGCTCCCGGTTGTAGTTGAAGTTGCGAACGGTTACGATCATACAATGTGCGAGCTGTTTGTCTCGTATGGATATATTGTAGAATATAGATTGTACAATATTAACGGAACAGCATTAAATATGGACAGCTTCTGGCAGGGAACACCGTATTACGAAAAAACGAACTAATTCGTATAACAATGAATGTTTCTACAAGACAGGGGACGGTACTCCGTCTTAAGAGTCGTTCCTAAAGACAGAGAACCGTCCCCTGTCTTGATTTTGCTCAAATATCGCATGATTATTTTGGTGTTGGAAAGGATTATGAGTTTTATGCAGTGTTTTCGTATAAAAGCGACTGGCAAAAAGTCAACTAGTCTCGTTGTATGTCTTTTTTGCTTATTCTGCTTGGTTGCGTGTGTGCGAGTCAATGATTATGTTTGGCCACTACAAAATGGGTATGCTGTTGTACAGAGCAGCGCTAACAGCAGAATGCTGATTCATAACAAAAGATGGCAGGAAGAATTACCTGAAGAGTGGAGCGGCCCAAGTGTAATTGACGCTTTTTTTATCAAAGGGTTTTGTAATAATGATGTTTACATTTCCGTATATGGTATACATACGGAGAATTTTGTTGCAACAGACCGCGAAATCACCAGTAATAATGTTAGTTACTATTTAATCAACGCTTCAACACACGAAAAATGGGGCCCCTTTGGAACAGCAGAAGAACTCTATGATGTGTGTGAAACGTTAGATACCGGCAAGATGGGGCAGTGGACTAGTGTTGAATAGAGGATAGGGGAGGTTTGCCAAGACAGGGGACGGTTTGCGTGAACCCTACTGAAAAGTTGAGATAAAAATAAGACAGGGGACGGTACTCTATCTTAAAGCCAAAAGCAACAACCACCGAACCAACGGCGGCTGGATGCCTGGTTTACCAGCCATCCAGCCGCTAATTCATTATTCTTGTAGCGCAGAAAAAAGGCAAAAAGAGTACCGAAATTCTGTCATTCCGAGGTTGCGCAGCATCTGTGGGAATCCGCTTCCCCACAGCCTTTCCCTACGGGAGTGTTGCAGAGCACAGCGAATCTTGCTATCGAATGCCTGCCGGTGGCAGGCATACCTCTGCAAACGCTGCCTGCGAAGCAGGCGGAGAGGGCAAACAATAGCCCGGGGGACTTAGGGGCCTGATATACAGTAATCGGCCCTCACAGGGATTACGGATTGCCACACCAGTGTGCGCACTGGTTCGCAATGACATGCGCGAAGATAGCATTACGGCAGCTTCGACTTCCGGAGTTTAACCGGCTGCACCTACACAAACCCTTGCTTCCCTTGACTATGTATTGGAGATAGTGTAGACTATACATAGATCAGTAAGGCCGGATGATCAACGCGCCGGACTCTGTCATTGAACTGGAGGTTGATTACCTCGTGAGATTCCAGCGATGCCAGATGGTGCGATGATTTTCGTAGAAAATATCACGTCGCTTTCTAATAAGTCGGGAATATCAATTATTGAGGGACGGACTATAGTGATGGATGAAAATAAATACTGTGAGTATACATTTGTCGGGATTGGCTGGAACAAGTCGCTATCTATGCCGTTAGATAGGATCGTATCCCAAGGATATGTGTATGGGTTAGAAGATGTTACTGACTATTGCGGCCTATTCATTGGTTCGTCAGCTAATATGCTTTCAGATATATATGGTGGTGCAATTGCATCTCGAAAAGTTTATGCTGAGATTACCGGTGGAATGAGTTATGCACCATCAGTAGGGGGGAGCATCACCTTGTATATGACAGGTCAGTCGGATTGGATATATGGGCGGGCAAATATGGTTGTGATACCCAATCCTTATCAATACTCACCGCTGAATCCATCACCACATATGTGAGGCTCTTATGATAATACTGAAACGAAAGCTGACGGTAAGTAAATCCCGCGAAGAAGCAATACAAATTTTAAAATCATGTGCTTACTATTTCCCAACGGCAATATTTACCAAATTTAAATTTTCGATTTACTGTGCAAGACGACATAATGGTGGGTATTTATCTCTTACCAATATACGAGGAGCCATTATAGAAGATGGAGACAGGACCACAATTGAATTTGAGGTCCAGGCAGATATCTACTTTTTCCTAGGCATAATGATTACTGTTTTAGGAATCATAGGATTCATTTACTGTATTGCGTGTTGCATAAATAGATGGATCCCTTGTATTGGTATGGTATTATTTGGAATCCTTCTGAGTTTGCGATCTCGGTGGAAGGGTTCGGAAATACTCGATATGATTGAACACAAGTTGGTACGCTGATAAGACACGGGAGATAAGGGGACAGTTTGCGTGAACCCTAAGTAGAAGTTGCGATAAAAATGCGTAATAAGGAACAAACCGTAAATACTCGGCTTTTAAAAATCAGTTTTCTCAGATTTTACTCTGTTACCTTTACCGCATAATTCGGATCGTAATACTGCCCCTTCTCTAACAGAATGCAAATCATTTTCAGTGGTTCACCGGAAACTGCAGTGGTGACTATTTGCTTGATACGTTCTTTGAACAATTAGTAGTCCGACAAACGCCAAACCAACGGCGGCTGGATGACCGGTTTACCAGCCACCCAGCCGCCAATTCATTGTTCTTGTAGCGCAGTAAAAAGGTAAAAAGAGTACCAAAATTCTGTCATTCCGAGGCCCGTTAGTTGATGTCGCTCAGTTAGCGACAGTGCTTCCATGAGCGATCCTACAAAAAAGAAGTGCATCCCGCAAGGGATGCACTTTTTCTGCTGTTTGGGTATGACAGGCGGGCTATACCGAATGGAGAGGTGAACGGTCCTCCTGAACAATATGTAAAGGTTCATTCGTCTGAAGCATGATAGGGGAGGTTTGTTGTATCCTATGAGACGGGCGATGGCTATGATTATGTGATTCAGGTGAAATGCAGAGTGCCGAACTGCTGAGGGGTATGGAAGATGGATCTTCCTTCCCGGGCTACCATGCACCAGGCTAAGCTGTGGGGCTGTTGCAGCCGCTCGCCGCATTTGTAGAAGTTGGCCTTAATCGCTTTGCCCGGCCCCGCTGTAAATTCGGGAACGAACCGACGAATAAATGCATAGGGGACACGGAAGCAGACACTCCAGCCGCCCTCGTGGAAGCTGACTTCGGGGGCGAACAGCTCCTCTTTCTGATTCTCAATGGGGATCAGACGGGTCAGCTCATCGATGCTGGGGCCAAAGCCCAGGAACATACAGGCATTGGGATTGAATTCGAAGTTAAAATAACGGATATCGTCCACCATGGGGCAGAAGAAAAATTCCAGGCAGCTGTCCATACAGGGCATACCCAGAGGATCGTTTTCAATACGCAGGATCTCCGGCTCGTTTGCCGTCAACCGTACCTGCAACGCATCTTTGGTATAGCAGATTTGCGCATAGGCGGTGGCTTGGGATTCCCGGGGCCGAACCTTTTCGTCAATGGCGATTTTGGGAATCTTCTCCCAATCAATAACCGCTTCCGCAAAGGGAACATTTGCTTCTTTCATGCGTTTCATCCTTTCGTAATTTCGTTGGCTTGGATGGTAAAAATATACCATGCTTTGCAGCGGAATGCAATTGAATTTCGCAAATATGGACGAGTCATTTTTTGCAAACTGCGATAGAATACAAAAGGGTGATGTCTGTGTATGATATTTTAAAAGACAAAATCAAAACACCTGCAAATCAATAATGAAGCCTTTCCACAAGCCGCTGTTCCAGCTCGTCATTGATGTTGGCACCGGCGCGCACGATGGTAAGCTCCTTTTTCTTTCTGTCGATAATATAGAAGTTAATGCAATCTTCGCTTACAGTACCGGCGATTCTGGGCAGATCGGAGGATGTTTCACCCACATTGTTCTGATAATAAGGCAGATCACAGCACGATGCGGGCATGTTGAGGGAAAGCTGATCCGGGTATTTAATCAGATATCCGACCAAATCTGCATGTTCATGACCGGAAAGGTATGCGATGAATTCACCGGACTTTTCAAAGGTGCAGTTTACACTAACGGTTTGATCGCTTGTCTTGAAATAATACTTGTTTTCCAGTGTCTTTCCGTGCTTAAACGCATCAACGATATCACATACCAAATCTGTGTTGGGATTCTCATTCGTAGGTATACCAAACGGGAAATTAACGGTTCTCTGGCAGAATGTATTCTCTCCCATCCTGATCTTGCCGGGACCTTCGTGATCGGCAATCAGTACGCCATAATCCTTTTCGGCTGCATCCTTTAACACACGAATCAGCCAGTTGATCTGTGTTTCAAGTATTGTGTACTTGTTTCTGATTTTGCAGTTCTCGTGGTAATACTCGTAATCGTTCAGTACGATCAGGCGCACCCCTCTTTTTTCGAAATCCACATAGAAGTAACCCGCTTTGTCCTCATCGCCCTGCACATTTTTCATTTCTTCAACGTATGTTTGGTGCAGAAATTCGTTTGTCAGGGGAACACCGTTCTCGTTACGCAGAAGGACTCCGCATTCGTGACGGGGCAGAATGGTGGAGGGCTTGTCCATAAATGTGTCATGGTTACCAATGGTAATGTATGCGGGAATATCAGACTGGCTGAATGCGTTGGCTATGTAGTGATAGTCCTCACTCATATTCCAATAGACATTGTCGCCGGTGCTTACAACAAACTCCGGCTTGTAGTAGGCAAACAGGTCCATGGCGTTGTTAAAGCGGGGAAGGTCTCCGTGAATATCGGAAATGTGGCCTATGAGCATTTTAGAATTAGAGTCACCGTGCTCCCAAGCGCCGGTACGAAATGTCTTGCGGGCACCACAGATATACTGCTCTGCCAGTGTGTTTCGAATTACAACATCTTTCATAAGTGATCAACCTTTCTTTGTTTTATTCGCTGTGCTATTTTGCTTGTGCTATGCCGGTGTTGGATATTAGATTGTTAGATGAAACAGTAAGCGTTACTTCGCCCGGAGTTGTTGCCCTTACAACAGCCAGCGCACGCCCTCTGTAAGTGTGACAGGTGTTGGACGTAAATTGATCTTCGTTGCAGGGATCTCCGCTGTAGATGCCAAGAAGCTCACCGCCAGTCACTTCGCAGAACACAGCATTTTGCGCATCCGCGATCAGCCTGCCTGCATCATCGGTAATGGAAATATCGAAATAACAAAGATCGCGGTTATCTGCCAGAAACGCTTTGGTTTCAGGAGTAACAATGATCTGGGATGCGCAGTTGGTGGTATAAAGGGAGTACCTGTTAATTTCAATGCCATTTTTATAGCTGACAGCGGTTAATTCACCCTTCTCGTAAACGGTATCCAGAGAGGCAATTGCCTTTTCGGGAATGCTTCTTCCAATTTCTCTGCCGTTGATAAACCACACAATTTCATCCGCATCGGTGTAGGTTTCGACTTTTACTTTTTGACCGACGTACTTTTCGTCAAAGGTCCAGACCTCGTATACATCCTGCCAGCCCCAATCCGTACATGTATAGGGTTTTCCGTAATGTTCAGGCTTCGTCACAAAGATTCTGGGTGTCCTGTCCGGGTGCCAAACGGCTTCCCGGAAATAGGACTTAGGAAGCCGGAATCCACACAGATCCAGATCTCCCTGATAGCAGGTCCTCCAGGGATAACGGGGAGGCAGCTTATCGAATTCTTCCTTATTTACCCAATAACCTCTGCCGTGGCCAACTTCGCCAATGTTATCGATAGCGGTCCATACAAAATCGCCCATGACATAGTCGTTCTCCATAACCGCCTTCCACTGGTCATAAAGCGGTATGGTGAGTGTTTCAGAGCCCCACATTGGCTTTTTGCTGTTGCGATTGCGCTCATTTACATAGTTTTCGTAGTAATAGTTAAAGCCGGGTACGTCCAGTGGCTCTTCAAAGGCACTACAGGCCTGTGCAATCTCATCGATGGTCTTGTGTCCGTGCTTGCTGTCAATATATGCCTTGTAGTCATCGGGATCAGAATCTTCCGGATGAACGATTGCGCAAAGTCTCTGGATACCTGCGGTAGTGAAGCGTGTGTCATCGTGCTTCTTTATTTCACTGCAAAGCGCGGATGACCATTTTCCGGCATCGCTGAGGCCGTCAACTTCCCGGATCTCATTGCCGATGGAGTAGCTGAATACGCAAGGATGGTTCCGGTCACGCAGGACCATATAGGCCACATCCCGGATGCACCAATCAGAGAAAAACAGATTATAGTCATTGACATTCAGCTTCGGTTTGTTCCAGCAATCAAAGGCCTCCTCCATCACTGCCATACCAAGCCTGTCACAAGCTTCCAGCATGGCAAGGGAAACAGGGTTATGTGCCGCCCGAATGGCGTTAAATCCCGCTTCTTTCAACAGGCGGATCTTTCGCTCCTCTGCGGCAGGAAATGCGGCAGCGCCCAGTACACCGTGATCATGATGGATACAGCCACCCATCAGTTTCACGGGTTTGCCGTTTAACAACAGGCCCTTGTCAACATCCGGAACAACTGTGCGGATACCGAAGGTGGTTTCTGTTGTATCGATCACCTGACCGTCTACAACGATCTCGGTCGTCAAGGTATGCAGGTTCGGATGGTCCAGATCCCACAACAGGGGATTTTCGACACTTAGCATATGCTCCTGCTCAATACCCGCCTTTGGCACACTGACGGAAATTTCATCGGATGCAACTGCCGCTCCGGAAGCATCCTTGACGCAGAAGCGGACCAGAGCATCGGTATCGATGTCAGTACTAATCTTATACTTAAGACGCAGAGTCGCCTGCTCCTCGGTTGCTGTCATAGTGGATACAAACATATCCCGGGGTTCGATGCGGATATATCCGCCTTCCCATAAAAAGACATCCCGGTAAATGCCACAGCCTGTATACCATCTGGATGTATCGGGGAGGGGATTGACAGTGATGGCAAGCTTGTTTGTTACGTTTGGTGCGATATATCCCGTAAGGTCTACGAGAAATGGTGTATAGCCGTAAGGATGTAAAGCCAGATGCCCTTCGTTCATGAAAATATGCGCACACATGTAGGCACCGTCAAGATCCAGGACATAGTGCTTCCCTTGCTCGAATTTTAAATACTTGATATATTTGCTTCTGATAACGGGGTAATAGCCGGTGCAGGAGCCGCCGGGCATATCTTCTCTCTTTTTGCTGATTAGGTAATCATGGGGCAGGTCAACAGTTTGGTACTGTGTTGTGGAATAGCCATATACAAATTCGTCATAGCCGAAATACTCGGTGAATTTCCAATCCTTAGAAATACATTTTTTTAGCATAATTGAGGCCTCCCGTGTGTTGAGTGACATGGTCACTTATTCTAATTACTAATTTTAGCACACGCGAAAAATATTTGCTTGCGTTTTTTTCCTGTTTTTTTGCGCTGTCTTCCGCGGCGGAAGGAAGATAAAGAAAACGCGCCGAAACAGAGTTCCGGCGCGGGAAAATAGAATGGTTATCTTCTTCTGGAGTACAGCTTTGCCAGACCACCCTCGCTGGTTTCCCGGAAGCGGTGGTCCAGATTCACACCGGTCTCCTTCATGGCACGGCATACCATATCATAGCTGATATTTCTTGAGCCGGTAAGGAAGTAGCTGAGGTTGCAGGCATTCATGGCACGGACAGCGGCTACCGCATTGCGCTCAATACAGGGGATTTGCACCAAACCGCAGATGGGATCGCAGGTCAAGCCCAGATGGTGCTCCATAGCGACCTCCGCGGCATACTCCACCTGATCCAGATTCTGACCGTACAGCTCTGCCAATGCCGCGGCGGCCATGGAACAGGCGGTGCCGATCTCAGCCTGACATCCGGTTTCCGCACCGGAAATGGATGCGTTGGTTTTGGTCAGATTGCCGATGATACCGGCGGTAGCCAGACCACGCAGGATCTGCTCGTCGGTAAAGCCCTTGGTATCCTGGGCATATTTCAAAACAGCGGGCAGCACACCGCAGGCACCGCAGGTAGGGGCGGTAACGATGGTGCCGTTGCCGGCATTTTGCTCTGCCACAGCATAGGCATAGGCGGCAATGGTCTGAAATTCCAGCAGTGCCGGAACCTGCTCGTGGGGAACCTGTTCATACAGATACTTTGCTTTGCGCTGAACATTCAGACCGCCGGGGAGAACACCCTCGGCTTCCAGACCTTCGGCAATGGCATTTTTCATCACCAGCCAGACTTCCATCAAAAAGTCCCAGATATCCGGGCCTTCGTTCAGCTCAACATAATCGCTGAGTTTATCGATGTAGCGCCATTTGCAGAAATCGGCGATCTCCGCAAAAGAATGCTCAATATATACTTCTTCACTGTCCCTGCGTTTATTTCCCGGGAAACGGATGTCACCGCCGCCAACGGATTCAACTCGCAGGAAACCGATCTCCTTGCCGGCCTTGAAAGCATGCAGGTCCAGCGTGTTGGGATGGGAGTCGGCAAGGACTTCTTTGGAAAAAATAACGTCTGTGGGCAGGGGAGAGAGGACTTCTCTGACGACCCGGTCAGTGCCGTGTCCAATGCCGGTTTTACTTAAAGAGCCGTACAAAACGACCCGGAAGGCATCTGCCTCGGGGTAATTGCTCCTAAACAGCTTGCATGCCCGCTCAGGTCCCATGGTATGGGAGGAAGAAGGACCTTTGCCGATCTTGTAGATCTCGCGGATGGATTTCATGGAAATACCTCCGTATACTCGTATTTTCTTCAGTATAGCAAATTTTTAAAGTAAATACAATGTTTTTCGTAAATTTATTGTTGTGTACGCAGTGCTTCCAAACTCAGCTCTCCGGCCAGTTTAAATAGTGCGTCCGTCAGCACCTGTTCCAAGGATATGTTCAAACTGCAGGCGATCCTGCTATAAAAAAGAACCACAGCCGGTTCCAGTGACAGCGTTATTTCCGTCATGTGAGACCTCCCTCCGGGAAACCAGAAAATGTAATTCATCCTATGCAAACCCTTGACAATGGTGCTATAATATACTGTAACAAAATACCGAGAAGATTCGGAGGAAAATAAAATGGCAAAGGATAAGAAAGTTACAGAGATTACCGATATGGAGGTGGACTTCGCCCAGTGGTTCACGGATGTGTGCAAGAAGGCGCAGCTCATTGATTACTCTTCCATTAAGGGTGTGTTTATTTACCGTCCCTATGGCTATGCCATCTGGGAGAATATTCAGCGAATCATGGATGCGGAGTTCAAAAAGCAGGGCGTTGAGAATGTATACATGCCCCTTTTGATCCCCGAATCCCTGCTGCAGAAGGAAAAGGATCATGTGGAAGGCTTTGCGCCCGAGTGCGCATGGGTCACCATGGGCGGCGGCGACGAGCTGGAAGAGCGCTATGCCATCCGTCCCACCTCGGAAACCCTGTTCTGCGGGCATTTTGCGAATGTGCTGCAGAGCCATCGTGACCTGCCTATGAAGTATAACCAGTGGTGCAGCGTGCTGCGCTGGGAAAAGACCAGCCGTCCCTTCCTGCGTCACAGAGAATTTCTGTGGCAGGAGGGTCATACCATCCATGCCACTGCCGAAGAAGCAAAGAACTTTACCGAGACTATGCTGAATGTCTATGCCGACTTCTGTGAGAATGTGCTGGCAATGCCCGTTACCCGTGGCCAGAAGACCGAGAAGGAAAAGTTCAACGGCGCCGAGGCTACGTACACCATCGAGTGCATGATGCATGACCGTAAGGCGCTGCAGGCCGGCACCTCCCACTACTTCGGCGATGGCTTTGCCAAGGCCTTCAACATCGAGTTCACCGACAAGACCAACAAGCGCACCAATCCCCACGAGACCTCCTGGGGCGTTTCCACCCGCCTCATCGGCGGCATCATCATGACCCACGGCGACAACAACGGTCTGGTGCTGCCCCCCCGGATCGCGCCCATCCAGGTTGCCATCCTGCCTGTGGCTCAGCATAAGCCCGGTGTTCTGGATGCCGCAAACGGCCTGAAG
>JAZURG010000202.1:0-24676 GCA_045606145.1 Faecousia sp. | reverse complement strand
CTGCGTTGAGGCGCAGATGAGCTGCTGCCACCCACTGGAAAAGCGGGATTGGCTGGATAATTACCCCGGCGGTATGCTGTACTTTCTGGGCTGCCATATGATCGATCTGGTCTATTCCATTATGGGCCAGCCGCTGGATGTGATCCCCATGAGCTGCAGCTCCGGTGCAGGCGGTACTGCCGCCAAGGATTTCGGTATGGCTGTATTCCAATATCCCCACGGCGTGTCCTTTGCCAAAAGCACAGCCGTCGAGCGGGGCGGCTTTGAACGGCGCCAGTTGGTAGTGGTGGGAACTGAAGGTACAGTGGAGCTGCGTCCTCTGGAATGGGCGAGCGGCGGCCATAAGGATATATACGCTGCCCATGTGACAGGTGTTCACGAATGCTACAGCGATGCCTGGGCCGCGGAAGGGGAGCGCTATGACAGCCCGGTATACGGGCGCTACGATAATATGTTCTGCGCCTTTGCCCGGTATGTGAATGCGGAAGAGAAAAACCCATTTGACTATGAATACGAAAGAAGCTTGCACAAGCTTCTTCTGAAAGCCTGTGGAGAAAAGTAAAATGCAAAAAGATGACCTGTCCCTTTATTGCCTGAAATACGCGGAGTCTGATTTGCGCGAGAGTATGGTGTTCGTCGGTGGAAACGAAGACAAAAGAATACCTATATCCTTTGTGATCTACCTGATACAAACGGAAAATGCCAATATTTTGGTGGATCCCGGGTGCGACACACTGCCGGGGTTTGAAATGCGGTATTCATCTCCTCCCTCGGCCGTTTTGGAACAGGTTGGTTTATCTACGGACGATATTACAGATATCGTCATTACCCATGCTCACCATGATCATATTGAGGCGGTAAAGTATTTTCCCAACGCGGTGATCCATGTCACAGCATCGGAGTATCAAAGCGGAAAAAGTTACATTCCGGAATCCTGCAAGATACATATTTTCGAAAAAGAATATGCCCTGCATCCGCAGGTCCGCCTTGTTGAATGGGGCGGTCATGCGAAAGGCTCTGCTGTGGTGGAGGTAAAAGCGGGGGAGACGATCCATCTGCTTGCGGGTGATGAGTGTTATACCCGGGAGAATATTACACAGAAGCGCTGCACGGGCAGTTTTTACAATCAGGAAAAAGCCACGAAATTTGTGGAAAAATACAGCGACAGCATGTATCGGGTGCATACCTGTCATGATATTTCTCTGAAAACAGAAAAAATTATTTAATAAAGCTGGTAAAATAAAGGAGCAAGCGTTATGAAAGCAATACTGGTAAACGACGATAAGACTTTGCGGTGGGATGATGTGCCCAACCCTGTTCTGGGCGACGAAGACTGCCTTGTGAAAATCGAAGCGGCAGCGCTGAACCGTGCTGACCTGATGCAGCGTGAAGGCGACTATCCGCCTCCTCCCGGTTGTCCGGAGTGGATGGGACTGGAAATTGCCGGTACCATTGTGGAGGTTGGTCCGGAGGCGGCAAAGAAATCCCAATGGAAAGTGGGCGATAAGGTCTGCGCGCTTCTTGGCGGCGGCGGATATGCCCAGTATGCCAATGTCAAATATGACATGCTGATGCCTGTGCCGAAGAACTGTACTATGGTAGAAGCGGCTGCTATCCCGGAAGCCTTCGCAACCGCTTATTTGAACCTGTTTATTGAGGGCAACATCCAGGAGGGCAATACCCTTTTGATGAACGCGGGTGCCAGCGGTCTGGCAAGCGTGATCATTCCTATGGCCAAGGCATTTGGTATTCGGGTGATCACAACTGTTCTGACGGAAGAGATCGCCAACAATATCAAGCATCTGAATGCGGACAGAGTTGTAGTCACTACAAAGGAAAACATTGCGGAAGTTCTGAAGGAGGAGCTGGAAAACGGTCATGGCGTGGATGTGGCCATCGACTGCCTTGGCGGCGAGATCATGGGCAAGTGCATCCATTATCTGAAGCACGGCGCCCGCTGGATCATGATCGCGGCACTGGCAGGCACCAAAACCGAGATCGATCTGAAAAATATCTATGTTCGGAATGTGCGGATCATTGGTTCTACCCTGCGGTCCAGAACACCTCAGACGAAGGCGCAGATCCTTGCCAGCCTGGTAGAAAAGGTGTGGCCCAAGGTGGAAACCGGCGAGGTGAAGCCTACCATTTACAAAGTTCTGCCCATAGAACAGGCAGAGGCCGCTCACGACATCCTGTACCGGGGAGAGAATGTGGGCAAGGTGGTTTTGACGGTAGAATGATCCCAAATGCATAATAAAACAGCGGCACCGGGGTGCCGCTGTTTTTCGTGGATTATAGGAGTTTTCGTAAGACCGGAATCAAAACCTTTGCCATGGAGTAAAAGCCAAGGTCGTTGGGATGGCAGCCATCCACGGTGCCGTCGTTTTTTGCGTATTTCATCAAGGTGGGTCCATCGATGAAATAAACATTACGGTCACCCGCCGCAACCGCGTCGGTATATGTCTTCCTGATAACAGCCAATCGCTGTTTCTCAACCTCAGTCAGTTTGTATTTTGGGCGCGACAGGATCACGATGGGCAAATCGTGATTGCTTTCCCGGATCGTTAAAAACATCCTTTGATGGGTCTGTTCCAGATGCTCGGCGGTGGGGGCGTTGTAGTCGTAGTCATAGACAAAAACGGACATATCCAGATCTTTGATGTATTGCGCGATCTCGTCCTCTGCCAGCGCACTGCCGGAAAATCCGAGATTCACATAATCGGTTTGCAGCGCTCTGGAGATCATGCTTTCGTAGGCATTTCCGGGGCGGGAAGCGCACCCGCCCTGGGTAATGGACGAGCCATAATACACGATGGGTTTTTTATGTTTATATCCCGGTGACTTTTTCAGCGCAGCGCGCTCGTCAAGACCGATATAAAGGGCGGAAACACCGCTGTACAACGGGAAGTTTATGGTGATTTCCCGTTGCTTGCTGCTGTTGAAGCGAATCACACTTTCATAACCGTCGGTTACGGTGAAGGGCGGAAGGAATGAACCGTAGTATTCTTCTTTTCTGCCTATGTACAGGTCAAATCCCGCAGTGCCGGCCAAGGTGCCATGGGGAATCTTTGTGATTGCGCTCATTTCCGCCTTGATGGCTACAAAACTGCTGTCGGTGGTGAATTTGATCCTGCCGCCGGCAGTGTGAACATGCAGATCATGCACATGCGGATTCACTGACTTTGCGACTGTTTCGGGCAGTCTTTTATACATTCCGTTCTCAAAGAATATGCCGTAAAGAGAAAAAGGTTCCGCTTGTATGTCATAAAATTTAACGTTATCAAGGCCCAAGCTAGTCTGGATCGCAAGATTGCGGTCGATCTTTGAAATGTCACGCATGGTATCACACTCCTTGCTTGAAGTATAATTGGTTGAGAAAATAATGTCAACAAAAATAATGACAGGGCGATGTTTTGGCGGTTATCGATTGTAGATACCTTCGTTCAGGTACTCAAGCAGCTCTTCCTTGCTCATGCTGTCAATACCCAGGTAGGCCAGGTCGTAGCGGCTTTCAGCGAAGAAGCTCTTCTTGTGCATGGCGCCTGCCAGTGTGATCATAGAGTCGATGATGGGAGTGGGAACACAGTACTGTACACCCAAATCGTGATAGATCTTGCAGCCGATGGGCACATCCTCGGTCATGTAGCGGTGATGGATGGTGTTGGGGCCGGTATTGCCTTCGTTGGAGGGCTGATCCAGCGGGAATACCACATTGTCGTTGCCGTTTTCGTCCAGACCCATGTACTCCTGTGTCAGCACACTGCGGCGGGAGAAGAACATCTCGTATTTATATTCCGGGCAGCCGACGCCGATAGCCTTTGCCAAAGCAATCTCTTCGTTGTAAAACTGATACTGCACTTCACAGATGGAAGGACACAGACCATGGGAATACATAGAATAGGTGGTTCTGTCGTGACCGCAGAAAATAACACCCCAGTTTTCCATGGTGGATACACCCAACACCGTGGCAGGAACGTGGATCACGGGATTGACATTGGCGAAATCCACATCCAGAATGGTATTTGCTTTGGAGGGGCCGTCACCCAGGGTGATTGCGTCCATACAGGGCAGATACTTGGATGCCTCCAGAAAAGCATCGGTATCGGTCATGGGCAGGGCGGCGCCCCGGAGGGTAATGGCCCGGTACTTGGCACCTACATGGGGGAACTGGAACTTGCCGATGGACTCGATGCGGGTACCGTAGGGAGCGGAGGACCAGCCGCCAACGATGACCTTTTTGGTGCAGCCCATTTCCCGCATGAGCCGCCGCAGAAGCAGACAGCCGAAGTTGTCGGTAAAGATATGAATGACCTGACCGTCTTCCAGATGGGGGATCAAGGCCCGGAAGGTGGGTTCGTGGCCCCAGGACCCCATACCGATAATGATCTGTCCGGCACCCTTGACCGCGGCAGCGATATCGGTGGTGACCAGATCAAAGAAGGCCCGTCCGGAGCGCTCAAAGCAGTATTTGTTGCGCTGGATGCCGTCAAGAAGAATGCCGGTCTTGTCCAGATCCTTCAAAGAAGCGGCAGCATAGGGCATAGCATCCCAAAGACGCACCTCCCTGCCTGCCAGCTTGCAATCCGCCGCGCAGGTCTTGCCAACGGCACCGCCGCCTAAAACGGCAATGGGTTTGGTTGCCAAATATTCCATGTTCATAGAAAAAACCTCCTGTTAGTTATTTACAAGTCCAGTATAAAGCATTATAATGCATTTTGAAAACGAATGATTTTGAATGAACATATCAATTCTATTGATAAGGAGACATCTATGGACATCCGTAATATACAGACCTTTATTCGGGCAGCGGAGCTGGGGAGCTTTACAAAGGTGGCTGAGGAACTGCAGTATGTCCAATCCACGGTCTCTATGCAGATCCAGCAGTTGGAACGGGAGCTGGGATATCCCCTGTTCGACCGTATCGGCAAGCGGGTATCTTTGACAGCTTTGGGTGCTGAATTCCTGAACTACGCATATAAGATCACTCAGGCTATGCAGGAAGCATCCAGTCTGAATAAAAACCCGGAGGATATCTGCGGCACTTTGCGTGTTGGTGTGCTGGAATCACTGCTGTTTGGAAAACTTCTGCGTCTCCTGCCCGAGTTCAGAAATACATACAGGCAGGTAAGCCTGCAGCTAAAAATGGGTCAGACCACGGAACTTCTGCAAATGCTGAAGCAAAACCAATTGGATATGGTGTATCTGTCCGCGGGATTGAATACGGATCCGGATCTGCGCTGTCATTACAAGCGCAGGGAACAGCTGATTTTCATCAGCAGCCCGGAGCATCCGGTGGCAAAGGAAAAGAAAGTATCCGTCAATACGCTGTTTAACTATGATTTTGTGGTCACGGAGCATTCGGGTATCTGCTACGGAAAATTACGGGAGTTAGCGGCGCGGTACAATGTGAGCCTTCGTTCCTCCGTGGAGGTAGACAGCACTGTGGCCATTGCGTCACTGGTGCAAAAAAATATGGCTTTGGCATTTCTGCCCGAATACTCTGTGCAAAAATTTTTGGAAGATAAAAGTCTTGTTGCGGTGGATGTGGATATAGAGCCGCAGATATACTACAGCCAGATCCTCAGCCATAAACGGCGATGGGTATCCCCTCTTATGGAGGAACTGATCGAAAGGATCGGGCTTGCTTATCCGGAGGACGGGTCAGTTGTGTGACCTCGTCACGGAAGGATATGCGGAAACAGTGGTATACTAAGAATACACACAGCAGAAAGGAGTAAAGCAATCTATGCAATATGTGATCTCGTTTTTGGAAGGAATCATTACCTTTATATCGCCGTGCCTGCTGCCCATGCTGCCAATCTATATTTCTTACTTTGCAGGCGGCGGTGAGCGCAGTATGGGCAAAACACTGAAGGGCGCACTGGGCTTTGTCACCGGTTTTACCCTGGTGTTTATGGCCATGGGTGCTTTGGCGGGAACGGTGGGCAGTTTCCTGCACCGGTACCAGACCGCGGTGAATATCGTATCCGGCCTTGTGGTCATCTTTTTTGGCTTGAATTTCCTTGGTGTATTCAAGTTGAACTTGTTTCAGGGCAGCCGTCACAGCGTGAAAACAGGCAATATGGGATTTTTCTCCGCGTTGCTGTTTGGTATCATCTTCTCCGTGGGGTGGACACCTTGCGTAGGCGCGTTTCTGGGATCGGCGCTGATGCTGGCATCCCAGCAGGGGCATGTGCTGGAAGGCACGATGATGCTGCTTGCCTACTCTTTGGGCCTTGGCATTCCCTTTGTACTCAGTGCTGTGCTGATCGATTATCTGAAGTCGGCCTTCAACTGGATCAAACGCAATTACAAAGTTATCAATATTATCAGCGGCAGCCTGCTGATTCTGATCGGTATTCTTATGGCTACAGGTACTCTTGGATGGCTGCTGGGCCTGCTGAGTTAAGGAGGTACTATGAACAATAAAAAAGGATTGCTGATACTGGTCCTCGTGTTTGCCGTTGTGATCGGCGGCGCGTATGCTTTATATTCCCGCTTTGGCGATGCGTTGACCCTGGATCCACTGAGTACGCAGAGTCCTCAGAGCGTTGAGACTACCACTCCAAGCACGGCAGCAAAGGATACAGAGCCTGCAAGCGAACCTGAAAACACCGGAGAAACCCAGACGGAACAGACCCAGGCACCGGACTTTACCGTATATGATGTAGAAGGCAATGAGGTACGCCTGTCCGACTTTTTTGGAAAACCCATTGTACTGAATTTCTGGGCCAGCTGGTGCGGACCTTGTAAAATGGAGATGCCGGACTTCCAGGCAAAATATCTGGAGCTTGGGGAAAAAGTGCAATTTTTGATGATCAATATGACTGACGGCTCCAGAGAGACCGTCAAGAGCGCATCGGAATTTGTTGCAGGTGAAGAATACACCTTCCCAGTGTTCTACGATACCCGGTCCTCTGCGGCTATGACCTACGGGGTCTATTCTCTGCCCACCACATTCTTTATTGATGCTGAGGGGCATGTCATTGCCTACGCAAACGCAGCCATTGACAGCGATACCCTGCAGCGGGGCATTGATATGATCGCACAATAAGAAACCAAACGAAAAATGCGCGTTGCAAACACTGCAACGCGCATAAAGAATAATTACCTGCTTTTAAGGCCGAAGGGTCACGGTCAGATGGGGATTCTCATCCATAGCGCAGTGAAATACGTACACTGCCTTGCCGGAATAGTCCTTCAAATGGAACTCAATGTGATGCCAGTCGCGAAGCTCCAGATGGGTGTCTTCTCCGATCTCTGTCAGACAATCATACAGAGCGTCCAGATTTTTTCCGTAGTAGTCCGGGAAGGAAAGGGCATTTGCCAAGGCCTCGTGGAGGTCGGGGGAAGTAAAGATGGCGCTGCCATCAATGATAATTTCTCTCATGGTTACGGTTCTCCATATAGTAATTCAAAAGTTTCGTAGTGGTCGTGGGTGTAGTAGATAAGACCGTCATTGGAAAAAACGATCCGTTTTGCTCCCCGGCTGCTGCTGCCCAATGTGCCAATATCGCATTCTGTCCAGGTGCGTCCGGGTGCGTCGGGAAGCAGGCCTTCATTGTTACCAAAACGGTCGCCGCCAATACATTTGCCGGGCGCATAGCGTTCTACACTGCCGCCATCCCAACCAAGCTTTCTGGCTTCCGCTTTGGTGATGAAGTTGCCCGGAAGCATACCGTACTGATGGATGAATAAAGCAACATCCTCTTTTGATGTATAGCTTCCTGTAAAATCCAGCAGTTGCGGCCCGGATTGTACGGTGTCGTATACAGGCGGTAGGGTAGTGGCTTCCGGGGGAGCGGCATCAAATCCACCCTGCAAAAAACCGGTGATGCCCAGAATGACCGCAATGATCAGAGACAGCAATGTAGTTAATTTCCGCTTTTTCATGGTAACCTCCAAGGTGATATCTTTGAACGCATTATAATAGATTACTGCCAAATTCGCAACAGGAAGTTAGAAAAAGGAACAAAATATCGTTTTTGTCCGCCCCCTTGCCAAAAATAACTTTATAAATTTGTACAACATTTTGTAATTCCCGCATTGTCATGTAGGCATGATTTGTGCTATAATGACCGTAGTTATGGACTCTGCATGTAAGGCAGAAGACAGATACTAGAATAAATGGAGGAATTATTATGCCTATGCAAATGGGTTTCCGCTGGTACGGCGAAGGCAACGATAACATCAGCCTGAACTACATTAAGCAGATCCCCGGTGTTACCAGCATCGTTTGGGCTCTGCACCATAAGATGCCCGGTGAGATCTGGGAGGAGCACGAGATCAAAGAGGTCATGGACCAGCTCCATGCGTATGGATTCAATGGTGATGTAGTGGAGTCCGTCAATGTCCATGACGACATCAAGATCGGCAAGCCCACCCGTGACGGTTTGATCGAGAACTACAAGCAGTGCATCCGTAACCTCAGCAAGTTCGGTGTCAAGGTTATTTGTTACAACTTTATGCCCATCTTCGACTGGACCCGTTCCAACCTGTTCCACGAAGTAGGCGACGGCTCTACCGCGCTGTTCTACGAAAAGGGCATGATCCAGGACGACTACAACGCCATGGCCAAGTACATACTGGACTTCACCGAGAAGTACAATATGTCCTTCCCCGGCTGGGAGCCCGAGCGTATGGCAAAGCTGGACGAGCTGTTTAAGGCCTATGCCGATGTCGATCACGAGAAGCTGTGGGCCAACCTGAAATACTTCCTGGAAGCCATTATGCCCACATGCGAAGAATGCGGCATGAAGATGGCTATCCATATGGACGATCCCCCATGGGATATTTTCGGTCTGCCCCGTTTGCTGATCAATGCCGAGAATATTGACCGGTTCCTGAAGATGGTAGACCACCCCTGCAACTGCCTGACTCTTTGCTCCGGCTCTCTGAACGCTGACCCCAACAACAATGTTGCTGACATCGTTCGTAAGCACTGCGACCGCATCGCCTTTGCCCATATCCGTAACGTCAAGCACTTCGAAAACGGTGACTTTTCCGAAGCAAGCCATCGTGACTGCGACGGCGATACCGGCATTCTGGAGATCCTGAAGGCTTACCACGATTGCGGTTATGAAGGCTACATCCGCCCCGACCACGGCCGTCACCTGTGGGGTGAGGGTCCCGGCACTGTTCGTCCCGGCTACGGTTTGTATGACCGTGCTTTGGGCATCATGTACATGCTGGGCGTTTGGGATATGCTGGACAAGCTGGCAGGTAAATAAGTAAAAAACAAGGCCCCCTTGTGCAAAGGGGGCTGGCACGGCAAAGCCGTGACTGGGGGATTGTAAAAAAGTTACTTACAACCCCTCCGTCTCGCCATAGGCGAGCCACCTCCCCTTACACAGGGGAGGCATGATTAAATTTTGGAGGTAATTTATTATGATCGATCTTCCCTTGAAAGTAGATTTTACCGGTAAGGTAGTTGTTGTTACCGGCGCAGGCGGTGTTCTGTGCGGTGATATGGCCCGGGCTTACGCACAGGCTGGCGCTAAGGTCGCTGCTCTGGACTTGAACGAAGAAGCTGTCAAGAAGCTGGCTGCCGAGCTGACCGCAGAAGGCTTTACCTGCATTGGCTACAAGGCAAATGTTCTGGATCCCGAGGCTCTGGAAGCTGTTCATCAGCAGGTTCTGGCCGATCTGGGTCCCTGTGACATTCTGGTCAACGGCGCAGGCGGCAACAACCCCCGTGCTACCACTGACAACGAGTACCAGCATGAGGCCAAGGAAGGCCAGAAGACCTTCTTCGATCTGGAGGCTCCCGGCATCGACTTCGTGTTCAAGCTGAACTACCAGGGCACCCTGCTGCCCACTCAGGTGTTCGCCAAGGATATGGTTGCCAAGAAGTCTGGCAACATTCTGAACATTTCCTCCATGAACGCCTATATTCCCCTGACCAAGATCCCCGCTTACTCCGGCGCTAAGGCTGCCATCTCCAACTTCACTCAGTGGCTGGCTACCCACTTTGCCGGCACCGGCATCCGCTGCAACGCCATCGCTCCCGGCTTCCTGGTCTCCAACCAGAACCGCGCGCTGCTGTTTAATGAGGACGGCACTCCCACCGCCCGTTCCGCTAAGATCCTGAACGGTACTCCCATGGGCCGTTTTGTGGACTCCGCTGAGCTGCTGGGCGGTCTGTTCTTCCTGACCGACGACAAGGCTGCATCCGCCGTTACCGGTGTGGTGCTGCCCATCGACTGCGGCTTCGCCGCCTACTCCGGCGTGTAATGCTTATAGGCTAACAGAAAATCAACAGGCACGGCAGTTCACACTGCCGTGCCTGTTCTTGCATATTTATATTCCCCATGATAGAATATCAAAGTCCGATAAATTGTATTTGGCGAGGAGGAGCGCATAGTGAGATATTTATGGATTGATGAGTATTTGATGGCAAAACCTGCCGTTACCAAAGACTTCAAAAAAGAGTGGAACTGGATTCGCTATTTTATAGGAGGAAAAATGTTTGCGGCAGTGTTGATGAACACAGATGGCAAGCCCTATTACATAAATTTGAAATTAAAACCTGTTGAAGGAGATTTATTGCGTCAGCAGTATGAGGACATTGTGCCAGGATACTACTCCAATAAACAACATTGGAATTCGATTAAACCAGACGGTGCTGTGCCAGATGATTTATTAAAAGAAATGCTAGATAAATCATATGCGTTGGTTTTTCATGGATTAAGCAAGAAAAAGCAACAAGAAACGCTGATAACAACATACTGCGGATTGGATTGCACGGGATGTGAATGGAAAGAACCATGCAATTGTAGTGGATGTGTTTCAACAAAAGGCTTTGCTTTCCACTGCAAGGAGCAAGCATGTCCTGTGGCTGTCTGCGCTATAAACAAGGGAATTATGTTCTGCGGTATGTGTCAAAGCTTTCCTTGCCAACTGTTAGAAAGTTACTCCTGTGACAAAGAACACGGCGATAATCCTAGTGGTGCCCGAATTGAAGCTTGTCGATTGATTCAAACCTTGTTGAAAAAGTAAGTTAACCAATTTGAAATCATCTAACAGATTTGCACCGCACCAAAGCCTCCCTCTGATGAGGGAGGTGGCAAAAATCTTTGATTTTTGACGGAGGGAGAGAAAACTACCCCTCAGTCAGCCTGTTCGGCTGACAGCTCCCCTGACAAGGGGAGCCTTAGGCGATCCCGCGCCATTACAACATACGAAAACCCGGCCTGTGGTTGCAACCATAGGCCGGGTCGGTTATTATTTTGAAATCAAATTGGCCCTTTTCAGCAGGGGAGCCAGGGTCATGTACAGGGGAACGGAAACCACGGCGGCGATGATGCCGTTGACGGTGGACACAAGACCCTTTTGGGTAACCGTAAGAATGACAGCGTCCAGAGGAAGACCCAATACAAAATGATCTTCGATAAAGCTCTTTCCCAGATACAAGATCACATAGCTGACAGCACCGATGACAGCGCCCAGAATGATTTTCCAAAGGACTTCTTTGCCGCATTTGTGGGCGATCATGCCGCAAACCCAAGCCATAAGAAACTTAAATGCGAATGTGAAGGGCGCGGACGCGATATACAAGGGGTTGGTCAGGTCAAAGAACATGGAGCCGATGCCGGCAGCCAGACCACCCTGCAAGGGGCCCAGCAGCAATCCGGACAGCAGGCACATCACATTGCCCATGTGCAGCCGGGTAGAGCCAATGGCTGTGGGAATATTGATCTGCAGATAAGCAGAAGTCACATATACCAGCGCGGCCATAATACCCACAAAAGCCACTTGCCGGATGTTAAGTTTTTTCATAAGGGTCGCCTCCCAATGGATTCTATCTGGATTATAGCACAAGCTGACAATAAAAACAGAGCCAAAACAAACTAATAAAATAATACCAGATAAGGGAGGGAAAATGCAACTTGTTGTTTACAGAAGCGGCGCTTATGTGGTATGATATACAATACGAGATTATATGAAGAGGTTGCGATGATGAATTATATCATTTTGGACATGGAATGGAATCAGCCCTGGCCCGGTTCTCCCTCATCGAAGAAGGTGCTGCCGGTGCAGATCCGGGGTGAGATCATTCAGATCGGCGCTGTGCGGGTCACGGAAGACCAGCAGGTGGCGGATGAATTCCAGGTGATGATCAAACCGAAATACTATAGAAGACTCACCCGCCGGGTCAGCAAACTCACCGGCATTAAGGAACCTCAACTGAAGGAAGACGGAATTCCGTTTCCGGAAGCCATGGAGCGGTTCCAGCGCTGGTGCGGTGAGGATATTATTTTCCTGACCTGGGGTTTTGATGACATTACCATTCTGCGGGAAAATCTGCGGCTGTACGGTCTGAAGGAAGATTGGACCGACCGTTGGTACAATGCCCAGATGATCTTCAACGCCCAGACCGACGGCTCCAATGCCCAGAAGGCGCTGAAGACTGCTATGGAGATTTTTGAGATCGAAGCCACTCGGCCCGCCCATGACGCATTGGGCGACGCTTACCATACGGCACTGATTTGCGCCAGATTGGATCTGAAGCGTGGCACACAGGAATATCAGCAGGCACTGAAAAACCACGAAAACGGCTTCCACGGTGCTGAACTGCCCGGCTGCATCAGCCGCAAGGTGTTCCACGATTATGCGGATAAGCATGCAGCCTTGAGCGCCATGACCGGTGAAGAAAACAAGTGTCCCACCTGCGGCCGCCAGATGCTGGGCTCCCGTTGGTTTGCGCAGCCGGGCCACCGGTATATGGATCTGGCCACCTGTCCGGAACACGGAAAATTCCTCATCCGTGTCCGCCTGTCCGATCAGCCGGACGGAACGGTCCGGGTCAGCCGTCTGACCTACGAAGCTACCTCTGAGGCTGCGGAGGCCTATGCCCGCCGTGCGGAAAAGGCAGATCCCCAGGAGAGGACAAGCTCTTCCCGCCGTCGCCGCCGCCGCAGCAAGCTGCCCAGCCAAAACGATACTTGATTCAGCACTCGTGTGTCCCTTGAGAACACACGAGTGTTTTTTTCTGTCGCATCTTGCAACAATAGCATCCTGGTGGTAAAATAGGCACAGAACAGGAGATGATACTATGGTCGTATTATTGAGTATTCTGGCGGTTCTTGCGCTTGCTGTTTTGGTGACCGCTTACATATGCTTCCGGATGGCTTTTTATGCCGACCGTAAGCCCTCTGAAGAGGAATACCCCATTCCGGAAGGGAAAATTTACGAGCCTTACCGGGAGCAAATGGTTGCATGGATGAAGGAAACCCGTGCGATGCCCCATGAGGATATGGAAATCCAATCCTTCGATGGGCTGACTCTCCGGGGTAAGTATTACGAGTGCGTCCCCGGCGGCCCCATTGAGCTGATGTTCCATGGTTACCGGGGGGATGCGGAGCGGGACCTGTGCGGCGGTGTCCAACGCTGTTTTGAACTGAAGCGGAATACACTGATCGTAGATCAGCGGGCCTGCGGCAGCAGTGAAGGCAATATTATCACCTTTGGCATCCACGAAAGTGACGATTGCCACCGGTGGATCGCCCATCTGATAGAACGGTTCGGTCCGGATGTCAAGATCCTCATTACCGGCATTTCCATGGGTGCATCCACCGTTATGCTGGCTGCGGGAAGGGAACTGCCGAAACAGGTGGTGGGTGTGTTGGCGGATTGCGGCTATACCTCCGCGGAGGATATTATCAAGGTCGTCATTGGGAAAATGAAGCTGCCGCCGAAGCTTGCCTATCCCTTTGTAAAGCTGGGCGCTAAGCTCTTTGCGCACTTTGATCCCGATGCCGACTCTCCTATAGAGGCCATGAAGCGCTGCAAGGTTCCGGTCATGTTTATCCATGGAGAAGGGGATGACTTTGTTCCCTGCGATATGAGCCGGCGCAACTTTGCTGCCTGCGCCGCGAAGAAAAACCTCTGGACTGTACCGGGTGCCGGTCACGGCCTTGCCTTTTTGGTGGACAAGAGCGGATATATGCAGGCGCTCCACGGTTTCTTTGACCCTATCTTGGAAGAAAATAACATTTTATCCGGTCAGAAGCAGTAGAAATCTGTCGTACTCTGTTGCAATTTTCCCCGGATGTGATATGATAATGGAAAGTTTGGAGTTAGGGGAGAGTAACTATGGGCATTGTTGCAACACTGATCCTAACCACAGCACTGGCAGGTGTAGTTGGTACAGGTCTGGGTGGTCTGGTTGGCGCTATGCTGCAGAAAAATTCCAACCGGGCGGTAAGTCTTCTGCTGAGCTTTGCCGGTGGCGTGATGCTGAGTGTGGTCTGCTTCGATCTGGTAACGGAAGCCATTGAGACCAATGTGGGTATCTGGATCGTTGTAGCTTCCATCGCGTTCGGCGTAGCGGTCACTTACGTGCTGAACTACTTGATCGACCGGAAGACCAATCCGGAAGTACCTCATATCGATGAGAATCATCCCCAGACCGCTGACGATCTTGACGAGCTGATCCACAGTGACCACCTGAATCAGCACTATGCAAAAAAGGACAGTAAGCTCGGCCTGTTTATTGCCGGCATCGTGATGGCCTGCGCCATTGCACTGCACAATGTGCCGGAGGGTATGACCATTGGCGCGTCCTATGCCAGTAACGATGGGGTCATGGGAACGGCGGCCTTGGCTTTGGCGTTTCTGATCGGTCTGCACAACATCCCTGAAGGTATGGCGGTTTCAGTACCGCTGATCAGCGGCGGTATGAAAAAATGGAAGGCGGTATTGATCACCGCCTGCACCGGCATCCCAACGATCCTGGGTGCTTTGTTGGGCTATGCCTTGGGTGAGATCGGCCCCTTGGGTTTGACGGTCAGCCTGGGTTTTGCCAGTGGCGCGATGCTGTATGTGGTGTTCGGCGAGATCCTGCCCCAGTCCATTTTGATGTACCACAGCAAGCTGCCGGCCTTTTCTGCCATTGTGGGAATCCTGGCTGGTATACTGATCATTTTCTAAAAATAATCGGAGACCGCAGACCGTGAAAACGGTTTGCGTCTCCGATTTTTTATTTTTCGGACATCAGTGCTGTTACATCCGGCGGGGTGTTGGTTTTCTGCTTTCTGAATTCTCCGGGTGTGATCCCGGTTATTTTTTTGAACATCCGGCTGAAATAATAGACATCGCAGAAGCCAGAAAGCTCTGCTACCTCGGAAACGGACAGATTGCTGAGCCTTAGAAGCTCCTGAGAATAGCGAATCTTTTTGTGAAGCACATATTCTCCCGGAGAACGACCGAACTGCTGCTTAAACAGATCTCCAAACCGCCTTCGGGATATGCCTGTAAGCGCCAAAGCGGAATCCACGCAATTGATTTCCTTAAAATGCAAATCGATGGATGCCTTGGCCTGGGCAATGCGGGAGTCTCTTTTGGAATAAGGGGTGTCCATCAGCTCCTTGAATTTACTGCAGACCCGATAAAACTCAGAACACAGCGCAAGCTCATTGCCCGGACCGTTGAGCCTTGCCCTCTCTACCTTCTGGATCATTTGAATGATCTCGGTGGTGTTGCTTACCTTCTTGCAGAAACTGTCGGTGGTGATGGGTTCCGTGGTGGTAAAATGGATGGAGTAGCAATACCCTGCTTCTTGAACATCCGCAAAAAAGTCATCTTTTTGGTTAAAAAAGTAGATGTAATCCGGTTCTAAGTCTATATGCTTGTAGCCAAAATCGTGATGGTCCCGACCGCTGATGTTGATACCTAGGATATGGTCTGCCCGGTTTTTGGCATGCCATGAGAGGATCGCACCCGGCTTGAAATAAATAATGGATGTAATGCGTTCCAAGCGCATGTTTTCAAATGTCATGATCCACCCCTCCGCTCTTTTGAATCTA
Organism: Faecousia sp.; assembly: GCA_045606145.1. Taxonomy (GTDB): domain Bacteria; phylum Bacillota; class Clostridia; order Oscillospirales; family Oscillospiraceae; genus Faecousia. The sequence continues at coordinate 8,870 of JAZURG010000202.1, read as the reverse complement.
TTATATATCACCCCGCACTCGATAGCAAGAAAATTTCTGGATTACACAAAAATTTCTAAATATCTCATTTCCATCGGAATGCAGCCGTGCTATTGTTGGTATATCACTAATTAGGAGGTTGCAATTATGGATTGCAGTGCACTTCGCAAAGAACTGAACGAGTATTATTTCAAGCATGCCGATCAGCGCTCGTATGCCTTTTATGAAAAGGTACTGCCTGAGTTGGATGCAGGTTATGATCCTTCCATGACACCCTTTGCAATGAAGCGGTTTCAGTACCGCATCATTGCGGAAAGAATGGAGCCGGTAATTTTTAAAACCAATCCTTTCTACTATGAAACCGGCACACTTGCCGCCCAGTGCGATGGCGCCCGGGATTTCAGAGGGCACAAAAATGTTGCCGGATGGACCTATTGGAAAAACGCCCACCTGTTCGTGGATCAGAATCCGGAGCTGTGGGAACTGACCAGACGGCAGCGAGCGGAAAAAATGTATCTGGTTTGCGGTCCTTACAATGATGTTTCACAGCATTTTTGCTTCAATTTCCGGCCCATCCTTGCCGGTGGTTTGAAAGGGATCTACGACAGAGCCATGGCCCAGATGGAAGGTGCCACCGAAAGCGAAAAGGATTTTCTGCTGTCCGTATGTGAGGGCATGTTGGCCATCAAGAAAATTGCGGAAAAATTCGCTGCCGGGGCTGAGCGCATGGCGGAGTCCGCACAGGACAGCGAAGAGAAGGCACGGCTCCTGCGGATCGCGGATTCTGCCGCTCATGCGCCTTGGGAAGCACCCAGAAGCTTTTATGAGGCACTCAACACCCTTGCGCTGATGCGAAAGGCGGTTGGCGCGCTGGAGGGCATCGGCAACAGCAGCTTTGGCCGTGTCGATATGGATCTGTATCCCTTCTACAAAAAGGATAAGGACGCAGGCCTTTTGTCCGACGAAGAGGCCTACGGGCTGATTAAGGCATTCCTTGTTACCTTTGATGCCCACTTTGACAGAAATATCGTGTTCTCGGGCTATTCCGAACATGAGCTGGAGAATACCTATGTCCTCGGCGGCTGCCATCCCGACGGAACACCCCTGTGCAATGAGCTGACGCTGATGTTCCTCCGGGCAACCAACGAAGAAACGGTGATCTACCCCAAGGTAAAGCTGCGTTTTTCGAAGAACTCTCCCAAGGAGCTGTTTGACGAAGCAAACAAATCCCTGCTCCGGGGCAGCAGTGTGATCCTGTATCAGAACGATGACGCCACAATACCTGCTGTGATGAGAATGGGACGCACCATCGAGGAAGCAAGAGATTATTTGGTTTTCGGCTGTTGGGGCATGAACGGCAATAGCAATGAGAAATTCGACGACGGTTCCTACGTGAACCTGCTCAAACCCTTAGAGTATTCCGTTCACAGGAACTTTGAGAAGATGGTGAAGGTGGGCATGTATTTTCATCCCATCGACGGTGCGGCGGACTTTGAAGAAGTATATAGCATCACGAAAGAAAACATACGTACCCTGCTGAAAGAGCGGGCACGGATCCTCCGCTTGGGCGCTAATATTTGGGATCAGGTGGATCCACTTCCGATTTTCTCTTCTACGCTGGAAGATTGCATCGGAAAACGTTTGGATTTTACCCAGGGCGGAGCCAAATACCGGGACGACCGTAATGAAGGTTTTGCCTTCGGTAATCTGATGAACTCACTGCTGGTTATCAAGGAGCTTTGCTTTGAACAGAAAAAGTACACCTTGGAGCAGCTGCTCAGTGCTGTGCGGAATAACTGGGAAGGCTGCGAGGAAATGCGCATCGACGCCACCCGCTGCCACGGCTGGGGTGATGGCAGTCAAGAGTCTGCACAGCTTTGCCGCCGGCTCAATGAGGATATCAGCGAAATGCTCTCTCACGAGACCGGTGCCTACGGCGGTAAGATCGTTCTGGGCCACCTGGGCTATACTGAGGTCAGATGGTGGGGCGAAGAGACCATGGCTACACCGGACGGCAGAAAGAATGGCGATTATCTGACCCAAGGTCTTACACCTTCCAGACTTACAAAGATCCCTTCCATCACCAATGCTGTCAATAGCTTTGCGCAGTTGGATCCTTCCATCTTTGGAGGCAACACAGTTACGAATATGATGCTGCCTTCGGCAAAGATGAATCCTGCGGTTTGCGAGGCATTTTTGCGGGCGGTGGCGGATTCTGCCATTATGTCGCTGCAGCTCAACTGCGTCAGTAAGGAGGATCTGCTGGATGCCCAGATCCATCCGGAAAAATATCCGGAGCTGATCGTGCGGGTAACCGGCTTCTCCGCCAAATTTACCAGCCTTTCCAGGGAGTGGCAAAATGAGATCCTCACAAGAAATTTCTATGAAAACTGAGCTGATAGGCAATATTTTTGATATACAGAAATTCTCTGTGATCGACGGTCCGGGTATCCGTACTACGGTGTTTTTCAAAGGCTGTAATCTGCGCTGCGGCTGGTGCCACAATCCGGAAAGCCAGAAAAAACGCGCAGAGCTTCTGTTTTATAAGAATAAGTGTGTTTCCTGCGGTATGTGCGACCGGGTCTGCACCCGTGGTGACGGAGAATGCACCCTGTGCGGAAAATGCACCCTGTACTGTCCGGTCCATGCAAGGGAGATCGTCGGGAAAGAGTACACCGCTGGGGAAATCTACGAGCAGATCATTGCGGATAAGCTGTTTTATGATACCTCCGGGGGTGGCGCTACCTTTTCGGGTGGTGAGTGTATGCTGCAGATCGACTTTCTGGAAGAAGTGCTGAAAAAATGCCATCAGGCCGGAGTCCATACTGCCGTAGATACTGCCGGGTGTGTACCGTGGGAGTATTTTCAGCGGATACTTCCCGTTACAGACATGTTTCTTTATGACATGAAATGCTTCACGGAAGCGCTCCATGTGGAAGGAACCGGCGTGTCCAACCGCCTGATTCTGGAAAACCTTACAAAACTGTCAAAGGAAACAGATGCTGATATTATTATCCGGATCCCAGTGATTCCGGGCTTTAATGCCATGGATGATGAAATGGAGCAGATGGCGCAGTACCTGTCAAAGCTCCGTATCCGTGATGTGGAGTTGCTTCCCTATCATGCGATGGGCGAGAATAAATATGCTGCCCTCGGAATGGACGTGCCTGCATACAGTATTCCGGATGATAAGCAAATGGAACATTTCCGATCCCTTTTTTATTACGCATCGACATAAAACATCCCCCGGTACCCTTTTGGCAGGGTGCCGGGGGATGTTGCGTTAGTCAACAGATTTGGATACCGCGTTTTCTTTTCGATATTGGGTGGGATTGACTCCGTAACTGGCTTTAAAAAGCTTGAAGAAATAGTTTTCATATTCATAGCCGACAGTTGCTGCGATCTGCTTGATGCTAAGATTTGTTTGCTTCAGAAGCATACAGGCAAATGTCAGGCGCTTTTCGTTTACAAGCTCGGTAAAGGAGCAGTTATACTCCTTTTTGATGATTCGCGAGACCTGCTTGGGACACAGGTACAATACATCAGCTAAATCTTGCAGGGAGAATTTTTTACCTACGTTTCTGGAAATGTACACATCAATATCATGGATGTAATGACGGAACTTGCTTTGGGTGCTGGTTCTCTTAGGTGAAACTGCAGGCGTACTCAACTGCTCGAACAGGTTGGAGAATAAAAGTGACAGCAGATGTATGGTGATTTCACTGGATTCACCTTTTTCTATGCTGCCACAAAGATGCTTCGCATAGAAAAGTGTGTCTTCGCCAAGGTCGAAAGAAGTTATTTTCTTTGACAGTGTGTTTTCCACAAAAGTAAAGAAGTCGGTGTTTTCTTTGCTGCTTTGCTTTATGGAAATATAAAAACCGTACCCGTTTTTGACGTTGGACACCGTGTAGTGATTGTAATAAGGCGGAATGATCAAAATGCAGTTTTCGTAATTATGGCCTTCTCTTTCGTCAGCAACATAAAGGCTTCCGTCCATGATGACGAATACTTCGTAATTGGAGTGCTGATGAATATTCTTAATTTGCGACATAATGCCGCTGCCATCGGCCTTTCTGATTTGAAACGCCTCATCATAAACGATAGCATTCAGCTTTATGTTTCCGATTTTTGTTTTGTAAATCTTCTCTTTCATAGCCGCTCCTACTATCAATTGGTCGTTGTAACAATAGTGTAATATATTTTTTATCAAAATACAAGGTGTAAAGCTCAAAAGATCATATAAAAAAGAGACATAATTTTTTGCAATGTGTCCTGATTGTTCATTGCAAAAAAATGGGAATAGATGTAGTATAATGTATACAATAGTCGTGGGAGTATGCCTGCTGAAAATTGTTCATAGGCCACACATTCAGGCTGTCTGAGACAGAGTAGCTTTTTCAAATTGCTGCGCAATGATTTTGCTGATCCTATGGTTTTATAGCTAAAAACCGGATGGTACATATTTGTGAAATAGTTACAAATTAGACAAGCCGGCGCTTATAAGGTCAAGGTGTGAATTATGAATCTTTATATCCTGACAACGGTACGACTGTCGTGATTCACACTGCCATACACAAAAGGAGTTGCAAAGATTATGAATAAGTACGCATCGGATCATTTTGCGAAAGCATTGTATGACGATCACTATTACGGGAAGGCGGTTCTGCCTCTGCGATACCGGGAGGGTATGTCCCCGGAAGAACGGAAGCAATGGCAGCAGGCCTTAAAGGAAAAGGTTACGGAGTTGATGGCCTTTCCAGACACCATGTATGACATGCCGGTGGTCAATCTGCTGAAGTCCAAGCAGCGCTTCGGCTACCGGGTGGAAAAATACGAGATCAGCCCGGAGCCAAATCTTTGGATGAGCTTTTTCATGCTGATTCCGGATGGAGCATCCTCCGACAACAAGACCCCCGGTGTGCTGTGTCTGCCCGGTACCCGCTGGACGAAGGAAGCCCTGTGCGGCGAGGATTTTTGCGATCTGGAGTATGATCCGCCCCAGCCGGTTGGGGGCATCGCTCACAGATATTACTATGCCAATATGCAGGCGGTCCATTTCGCCCAGGCGGGTATGACCGCCATCGCCTGTGAGGACATCGGTGTGGGTGAACACAAGGGTGCCTTTGAACCCGGCGATCTGGAAAAGCTGCTGATCGGACAGGGCAGAAGCATGATGGGTGTGACCGTTGAGCTGCGTCTGGCTATGATCAAGTGGCTGAAGACCCGGCCTTTTGTAGACCGGGAAAAGATCGCTATCAGCGGCCATTCTCTCGGCGTCGATTCTGCTATGCTGGCGGTAACACTGGATGAAGATATCAAGGCCTTTGTCTATAACGACTATATCTGCGATTGGCAGGCAGAGATATCCGCTATGTGTCCCCCCGAAAAGCTGCCATGCATTTCATGGCACATGTATCCCGGTATGTACCGCTGGTATACTTATCCGGATATTCTGGCAGCCTTTGCCCCCCGAAAGCTGTTCATCACCGAAGGCGGTAAGACAGAATATCTGGAAATGGTGGCAAAGTCCTATGCAGAGTGCGGTGCGGCGGAAAACTTCCGCTATGACTATTACCGGGAATACCAAGACCCCGCAAACAGAAAATACGAGGATGAACCGCTGCCCAGAGGCTGCACCCAGGAAGAAATGTTTGAACGCTGCAATGTAGTCCCCGAAAAGCATTTCTTTAAATTCGAGCAGGCTGTACCTTGGCTGGTGGAAGCACTGAAGTAAGAGCATCTTTGGAAGGGAGCATAAAACAATGAGAGGAATTATGTTTAACCTGGATGGCGACACATTTTTATATTCAAGAATGAATTGCCTGGACGTCATCAACGAAGAATATCTGAAAAAATTTATACTGCAGTACGAGGGAACAGATATTACTGACTATATTTTTAATGTCAACAGCACTTGCTCAGCAATCCCTTCCCGTGTAAAAACCTCCTATGCGGATAAATATCTTCGCAAAGAGGAATATGGGCAGGCAGTGGATTATACTAATACCTGCTGCAAGGCCGCACACCATATCTGGAATGTACTGGGTCTGGATATGTATCAAATCTGGATCGATACCTGTAGAAGTATCAATATCAACCCCTGGTTCTCTTTCCGGATGAACGACCGGCACCACCATCACCTGCTGCCAAAACCGAGTTTTCTTTTATCCGACTTCTTCTACGCCCATGTGGAGGAGTATGCTCATGTCCACGGCAGAAAGACGGAATTCTGGAAGGATAGGGGCCGGGACTATCTGATTCCCGAGGTCCGGCAGGAAATGCTGGATTATATGGCTGAAATGCTGGGCCGGTATGATCTTTACGGCATTGAACTGGACTTCCAGAGAGAACTCAACTGCTTCCCCCATGGCCGTGAGGAAGAGGGGCGGGAAGTGATGATCGGCTTTATGAAGGAGATCAAGACGTTGATTACCAACGCTCAGCAGCAGTGGGGCCATGATATCAAGATCGCTGTTCGCTGCAATCCGGATCCGGTTACATGCTACGAGCTTGGTTTCGATATTCTGGAATACGCAAAGCAGGGATTGATGGATCTTTACATTGCGGCACCGCACTTTTCTACTACCGATAGCAATATGCCTATCGGCTACTGGAAAAAGCTGCTGCAGCCTTACGGTGTAGAGGTAGCCGGCAGTATGGAGAGCATGGTGCGCCCTTATGAGAGTGCGCCTATCCGGGTTTGCTCGGAAGAGACTTTCCACAGTGTAGAGAGTCTGATGGGCATTGCTTCTTATGTGCTGACCCAGGGTGCGGACAAGTTCTACGTATTTAACGTGTTTGACAATCACGACCAGATGATGACCCCGGAAAACCGGCAGGAATCCAATCAAATCTATATGACCGACGGACACAACACCAACGCAAATGGCGCATACACCCTGCTGTCCAATGCCGGCAGCATGGAAAAGCTTCATAAGCGCCGCCGTAAGTGTATTCTGAGCTACGCGGATACCTGTGCCATCGGTGATGTACTGAGATCGTCTCTTCCCGCAACACTGACAAAAGAAGACAGCTTGCCTACCTATCTTAAGATCAATACCGGAAGTCTCCTTTCCACGGATAAGGTGTATCTGCGGCTGGCGATTGCCGGTGATGCCAGTAAGCTGGAAGTCTATGTCAATGACAAGGCTGCCCAATATGTCGGCTGCGAAGATGTAGGCTTCCCCAAGGCTACGAAAAACAAGGTTCATAAATATCTGGTCTCCAGCGAAGCCTACAGCCCCTGCGCCCAGGTCTCCGAACTGATCTACCGTGGCGAAGGTGCGCTTGTGATCGACTATGCGGATATGATCGTTGAGCCGTAACATAAGGAGGATATTGCCATGAGCGGAATTATGATCAATCAGGACGAGAATACCTTCTATTGCTCCAGAAAACTGCATCTTGACGCTATCAACGAAGACTATTTGAAACAGCATATCCTGCAATACGAGGGGTTGGATGTGACTGACTATGTATTCAATGTCAGTTCCTCTATGTCTGCGTACCCCAGCCGGGTCAAGACCTCTTATTCGGACAAATATCTGCGCAAAGAGGAATACGGTCAGCCGGTGGATTACTCCAATACCCCTTGCAAAACGGCTTACCATATTTGGAATGTGCTGGGCCTGGACTTGTATCAGATCTGGATCGATGCATGCCGGAGTATCCATATCAATCCCTGGTTCTCCTTCCGCATGAACGACCGGCACGCACACCATTTGCTTCCAAAGCCCCAGTGGGTTTTAAGTGACTTCTTCTATGACCATGTGGAAGAATATGCTCATATCCACGGAAGAAAAACGGAATTTTGGCAAGACAGGGCACGTGATTATCTGATTCCCGAAGTCCGGCAGGAAATGCTTGCGTATATGGCCGAAGCGTTGGAACGGTACGACCTGTACGGCATTGAACTGGATTTCCAGAGAGAGTTTAACTGCTTCCCTCCTGGCCACGAGGAAGCGGGCAGAGAAGTTCTGGTTGGCTTTATGAAGGATGTGAAGGCTGTCGTCACGAATGCCCAGCAGAAGTGGGGCCATGCTATCAAGATCGCTGTTCGCTGCCACCCGGATCCCATTGCCTGCTATGAACTGGGTTTTGACATTCTGGAATACGCAAAGCAGGGCTTGATGGATCTGTATATCGCAGCACCTCACTTCCTAAGCAGCGACAGCAATATGCCCATCGGCTTCTGGAAGGCTCTGCTGGAACCCTATGGGGTAGAAGTAGCCGGCAGCATGGAAGCGATGGTGCGGTCCTTTCCAGACAGTGATGCCCAGTACGGAACGCTGGATACCTTCCAGAGTGTGGAAAGTACCATGGGCATTGCTTCCTATGTACTTTCTCAAGGTGCCGACAAGTTCTATTTGTACAATGTGTTTGACCACCACGACGATATGATCACACCTGAAAACAAGGTGGAGGACAATCAACTCTATATTGTTGGCAGATGTACCAGCGCCAGTGGTGCCTATACGCTGCTGTCCAATGCCGGCAGCATGGAAAAGCTGCACAAGTGCCGCCGCAAGTGCATTCTGAGCTATGCGGATACCTGCGCTGTCGGTGATGTAGTGAAGGCGGTCCTGCCGGTGACCCTGACCAGGGAAGACGACCTGCCTACTTATCTGAAGATCAACACCGGCAATTTGCTTTCCACTGAGAAGGTGTACCTGCGTCTGGCCACCGCCGACGATGTCAGCTCACTGGAAGTGTATGTTAACGACAAGGCCGCCCGGTATGTTGGCAGCGAGGATGTAGGATTCCCCAGGGGTACGCCCAATCCGGTTCATAAATATCTGGTATCTAATGAAGCTTACAGTCCCTGCGCGCAGGTTTCCGAGCTGATCTACCGGGGAGAGGGCAAGCTGGTCATCGACTACGCAGACATG
>JAZURG010000201.1:0-6088 GCA_045606145.1 Faecousia sp. | reverse complement strand
CTTTGCCGCCACCGTTACTGTGGAGGACGGTGATCCCATCAACGAAGTGATCCTTGAAGGACCGCTGTGCAAAGAACAGTATTTCGTCGTACCCCTCTGGGGCGGGATATCTGTGATGCCATGCTGGCGGTTCCCCGGCCTTTTCGCAGAGCTGATTATCTTCCCTGTATTCTGTGGGGGCGAACGGCACAGGAGGTATCTGAGTGCCATGTCCGGGACAAGATCCGAATCTATGGACGGCTGCAAAGCCGCATCTACACCAAGCTGACGGAGGATGGTCCCATTGACCGGACGGCATACGAGATCTCCGCATTGACCGCTGAGATCTTACAGCAGGAGGTTTAACAGCAAGCACACAGTACATCCAACAGCGGTGGGCAATAAAAATGCCGCCGCTGTTTTTTTCATGCTCCCTGTTTCCCGATATATGGTAAGAAGGGTTGTGGTACATGGCCAGTGATACAATGTAAAGAGCATGGTACACAGCGCCATCTGCCATGTAATGCCGCTGCTTATCAGCAAAGCGCCACTCACATCTGCCACACCAACCAGGCTGCCTGCACCAGTCAATGTCATCATGATCACCGGAATCAACAGTTCATTTGCCGGCAGCGACAGGATAAACGCCAGCAGAATGATTCCATTCATACCCATGACCCGGCCAGCCGGATCCAGAAACGCAGAAAAGGCCGTCATCATTTGGGTATTCCCCAATATCCAAAGCAGCGCCCCCATAGGGGCCGCCACCTTCAATGCCCGAAGGGCTATTTTGATCGTACGGTCCAACAGTGACCGCACCAGAATCTGTCCAAGCCGGGGACGGCGGAACGGTGGCATTTCCATCAGGAAGGTGCTGCTCTCCCCTTTCAGCCAGGTTTTACTCAGCACTCCGGAAGCTGCCATCGCTCCCGCCATCCCCAAAGCCACGCAGGCAGCAACCACAAATGCCGCACCAACACCTGGGAAAAATACACTTCCCAGAATGATCAGTGTTGGAAACCGCCCGTTACAGGGCACCATCGCATTTGTCAGGATCGCCGCCAGACGTTCTCTGGGAGAATCTATGATCCTACATCCCACAACACCCACCGCGTTGCAGCCAAGGCCCATACACATCGTCAGTGCCTGTTTCCCGCAGCCACCGCACCGGTACATACCATGATCCAATAAAAATGCCATTCGGGGCAGATAACCTACATCCTCCAACAGGGTAAACAGAGGAAAAAAGATGGCCATTGGCGGCAGCATCACAGAGATGACACGGCTGCCGGTGGCATATACACCATCCAGCAGCATTCCCCCAAGCCAGTTTGGAAGATATCCGGCAAGGGGTCGCAGTGCCCGGTACCCCGCATCAAAGAGCTGTTCCAGAAGCTGTGAAGGATAATTGGCGCCCCATACTGTGAGCCACACGATCAACAGCAGCAACAGCAGCATCACGCTGATTCCATGCCTGCGGCTGACTAACACCTTATCCAGAATGTGCCGCCAGCTCTGTCCCTGTGTGTTTTCCAGCGCAATACATACTTCCGCGATCATTTGTGCTTCCTTAACCGGATCCTCTGTTTTGCGAATACCCGGCAGTTTCCCTGCCATCGCAGTAATCGCTTCAAGCAGCGCTTCAATCCCCTGTTTTCTTCCGGCAGATGCCAGCACCACGGGTACGCCCAACGCATCCGACAGCGCCTCTGCATCCACACGGATTCCCTGGGCTGATGCTTCATCCATCAGATTGACGCAAACAACTGTGGGTCTGCCCTGCTTCAGAATTTGCAATGTCAGGATCAGATTCCGTTCCAGGCAGCTTCCGTCACAAACAACCGCAATACAATCCGCTTCTCCACTGCGGATATACTCTGCCGCAATCATTTCATCCTCACTGGTACCGTCAAGGTCATATGTACCGGGCAGGTCAATAAATACAAACTCCCTATCCTTCTCTTTCCGTCTGCCCTCAGCGATTCCCACCGTCTTTCCCGGCCAATTCCCCGTATGCTGATTGAGTCCTGTCAAAACATTGAACAGGGTGCTTTTCCCCACATTGGGATTCCCCGCCAGCGCTACCGTTATCTTTTGCTTCTGCGCATGCTTCATTGGCAGATCACCCGGATCTTCCGCAAGTCCTCTGTTCGCAGCGCCAGTACGCTGCCCCGAAGCGCAATCGCCGTCACATGTCCCCATGGGCAGCGGTAGCGGCAGCGCACCTTTGTTCCCGGTACCAGGCCAAAAGCTTTCAAACGATGTCGAAGTTCCGGCGCTGTATTCACCTGTGTCACCACGGCCACTGCACCGGGCCGAATACGATCCAATCCGGTCTCCATCCGTATCCCTCCAAAATTTTGTTATTCCATCATATCCGCAGCCATGTGTTTTTGTGAATGGAAAGAAATATTTCTTTTCTTATCGGTCGTTTTATGATAAAATGATACAAAAGGAGGCGAAGCTATGGAAGAAAAAGTATCCGCGATCATAGAAATACTGAAAGCAAAATACCCCGATCCCGCCTGCGCCCTTCACTATCAGAAGGATTACGAGCTGATGATCGCGGTACGGTTATCGGCCCAGTGCACCGATGCACGGGTCAATATGATCACCCCTGCCCTGTTTACCGCCTATCCCACGCTGGAAGCCATAGCGGCAGCCCCTATCGAACATATCGAAGAGCTGGTTCATTCCTGCGGTTTTTATAAACACAAGGCAAGAGATATCGTTTTGGCATGCCAGATGCTGATCTCCAAGCATGGCGGCAAGGTCCCCGGTACCATGGAAGAACTGTTGCAACTGCCCGGTGTAGGACGCAAAACCGCAAATTTACTGTTGGGCGATCTTTACAAAGAGCCCGGCAGTGTCGTCTGTGATACCCACTGCATCCGCATCTGCGGCAGGCTCGGACTATCCCAGGGAAAAGAACCGGAAAAAGTGGAAAAACAGCTTCGTGCTGTCCTCCCACCGGAAGAAAGCAGCGACTTCTGCCACAGGATCGTTCTCTTCGGCCGGGAGATCTGCACTGCCCGGAATCCCAAATGCGGCGAATGTCCCCTATCCATGTGGTGCCGGGAGATCAACAAGGAGGTATAAGCTATGACCGAACCCAATACGCGTCCCTTTACAGCTTCCGTCACCTATGACCTTGCTACCTATAACGAAATGCGCAAAAGCAGCAGATTTTGTTCTGTGCGGTATCATTTATCGCATCTGCTGGTCATGGGAATTATTACATGGTTTATCGTTACATTTATTTCCTATGACAAAGTCTATTTGAGCAAGATGCTTTTCATTTTTATGGGTGTTTTCTGGGGCATCATCTTGTTCAGTTATCTATGGAACAAAAAAGCAAACACCGGATATCAACGGATACTTACCAGCAACAACGGATCTCCCGCGCACCTTGAATACGCTTTTTTGGAAGACGGGATCCACATAGCCAACGCAAACACCAACGGCACACATCTGATACCCTATAGCCAAATACGCAAGCTCTTTGAAACCGACAACCTGTTTCTGCTCATTTTGGAACACAGTCAACTGCTTGCGATCAGCAAAGACAGCATATGCGGAGGGCCGGTTTGTACCTTTACCCAAAAGCTGCTTGACGCGGCATCCAATGTCAAAAAGAAGCGTGTCAAGACCATTCTTCCGGGCAAGGTCATCCAGCGTGTGTTTGTTGTTTTTTCCATATGCTGTGTGCTGCTTGCGGTTTGGTGGTCCGCACCGCTCCAAAATTTCCGTGAAAGCCGCAGACCCATCAACAAAAATACAGACTATCAGCAAATCGCCGTAGAACTGGAAGCACTGGGGATTCATGGCATCGACGAGGATCTCATTCAGGAACTGGAAGAGTTTGACGCTTCTTACTGGTCCGGCTATTCCCCTGACGGCACAGAAAAGTGCCTCTACCTTTTGTCATGGGCAGGTGCGGGTACCTATGACGAAGACACATGGCAATGGACTCCCTCAGAAAGCGGTGTATTTTGGTTTGATATGGAAGCTTTCGATCTGGAAAATATGTACACAGACCTGCTTTTAGGAATCCGTGCTTTGGATCAGAACACCCTGTGTTTTACCGATATACAGGAAGACACAACAAGTGTTGATTGGGATGCCGGAACGGGCGCGCAGAAAGTAAACTTTTACTGGAACGGACAGCAGCATACATTAACGGCATCCGTTGATTACGATTGGTACGATCTTTCCTTCCTGGACCGGTTGAACGAAATCATAAAAGAAAACGCCGACGGCAAACAACTCTATTTTGCTTATGATCTGGGACAGGGTTTTCTTGTCTTTTTCGGCGACGCACAATGGACAAACCGTTTTGAATCCGCCACCGGGATCCAACTATATACATCGCCCCGTTACTCAGGCGCCTTCTTCTAAAATATGCATATCCCCCCCTTGTCCGCATAGAATTTAGGACAAGGGGGGATTTCTTTGGGCCGAAAACTGCCGATCTTTTACAGTGCGCTGATGCTGACAGCGGTGAATCTGCTGCTGCGGTTGGTATCCACCTCCTTTCAGGTACATATTTCCGCACAGATCGGCCCGGAGGGTGTGGGCCTTCTGCAGCTTGTGATGAGTGTGGGCGGGCTTGCCATGACAGCCGGGATCGCCGGCGTGCGGACCGCCACCATGTATTTAACCGCAGAGGAGCTTGGAAAAAAGCGGCCCCAGAATGTTACATGGGTACTGTCCGGTTGTTTCCTGTACAGTCTGCTTTTCAGCGGTCTGGTCGCTACAGTACTCTATACCGGCGCACCCTTTCTGGCCCGGAATTGGATCGGCAATCCCCATACTGTAAGCTCCATCCGATTATTTGCGTTCTTTCTGCCGCTGGTGTGCCTGTGTGGCTGCATGACCGGCTATTTTACCGCAGCCAACCGCATCGGCACACTGGCTATCGTTGAGATTTTTGAACAGCTTTGTTATATGCTTGTGGCGATGCTGGCGCTTCATCTGTGGGCAGGCCAGGATCCGGAAAAAGCCTGCGCCTCGGTGGTGTTGGGCAGCGGCATCAGTGCATGCTTTACACTGGTATGCTTGACAATCCTCCGGCTGCGGGAACGGCAGAAAGCAGGCCCACGGATTCCGGTGGCATCCCGCCTGCTGAGAACTGCCATACCTCTGGCTCTGGCCGATGATCTGAAGGCAGGTATCTCCACCACCGAGAATTTAATGGTGCCAAAGCGTCTGGCTTTGTATCCGGCAGAAGATGCACCTCTTGCTGCCTTTGGCCTTGTATGTGGAATGGTATTTCCGGTGCTGATGTTTCCTGCCGCCATTTTGTTTGCGTTGGCAGAGCTGTTGATTCCGGAGCTTGCCAGATGCAATGCCGCCGGCAGCAAAACCCGCATCCGATATCTTGCAAAACGCAGCTTAAAAATTGCTATGCTTTATGGCTGCCTGTGCGGCGGAATTATGTGTTTGATCGCCAAGCCACTGTGCATTGCGTTATACGGCAGTTCCGCAGCCGGGGAAACACTGCAGATATACAGCATTTTAATACCCATGCTCTACTGTGATGCCATTGTGGATGCCATGATCAAAGGTCTTGGTCAGCAGACCGCCAGTGTCCGTTACAACATTTTCACTTCATCCATGGATGTGGTACTTCTGTTTTTACTGTTACCCCGCTATGGAATGCACGGTTACTTTTTCAGTTTTCTCATTACCCATCTGATCAATTTTGTTTTGAGTCTGCGCAGACTTTTAAAAATCGTCCATATCCGAATACCCTTTTACATTCCCGCCTTTACCGGTGCTGCCGCACTGGCCGGTATATTCGGCGCATCCTTTTTACAAGGCGTCACAGTCCGCATCACTGCTTATTTTGCCTTGTGCGGGAGTCTTCTGGTTCTGTTCGGGGTTGTTTCCAAAGCAGATATCCGTTGGCTGAAGGGCTTGATCAGAGGACGATGAACAAAAACCGAGCCTGCTCCCAGCAGGCTCGGTCTCAGCTTGTCAAAAAAGTATAGATTTTAGAATCTCAACCGCACAGCGTATATGAGGTGGTGTTACTTTCTTGTCGCCGAACAAGAAAGTAACCAAAGAAGTCGGCATAGGGGAGGAACTGAGTTCATTGCTCCCGCAT